>JAFMSC010000022.1 GCA_017353825.1 Hyphomicrobiaceae bacterium
ACCCCCCATGCACCCCTCATGGACCCCCCATGGGACTGCCCCATGGGACTCCCACACGGGTATCCCATGGAGGTCGATCAACGGGTTGAGGTCGTTGCAACTTCATAACGTCCCGGGCCGGCGCGGCCGCGCCCGCAACAGGAGGAGACGCGAATGACGCGTAAGAACATCACCCGCAGGCGCTTCATGGCCGCCACCGCGGCGGCATCGGCGAGCATGGTCGCGGCGCCGTTCGTGCGCACGGCCGGTGCGGCCGGCAAGCTCTCGATCGGCTTCTGGGACCACTGGGTGCCCGGCGCCAACAGCGTGACCAAGGCGCTGACCGAGGAATGGGGCGCCAAGGAGGGTGTCGAGGTCCAGATCGACTATATCCCCTCGCAGGGGCAGAAGAACCTCATCACGATCGCGGCCGAGGCGCAGGCCAAGTCCGGCCACGACATCTTTGCGTTTCCCACGTGGGAGCCGCAGGCGCACGCCGAGCAGCTCGAGTCAGTCGATGAGGTGATGGCCGATCTCATCAAGGAGCACGGTAAGGTCAACGGCACCGTCGAGTACCTCGGCAAGATCAAGGGCACCTGGCGCGTCGTACCGGCGACCGTCGGCAGCCAGATCAAGGGACCGTGCTCGCGCATCGATCTCATGAAGTCTCTGGCCGGCATCGACGTGCAGGCCATGTATCCGGCCGGCAGCCCGCCGAAGGCCGAGAACTGGACCCTGGAGACGTTCCTCAAGGCGGCGGAGGCCTGTCACAAGGGCGGCAAGGCGTTCGGCATCGGCCTCGGCACCACGTCCGACTCGGTCGATACGGCTGGCGCCTTGTTCCATGCCCACGGCGCCATGCTCGTGAACGAGAAGGGCGATGTCACGGTGAAGTCGGACAAGGTGCGCCAGGCCCTGGAGTTCATGGCCAAGCTTGCCCAGTTTCTCCCGCCCGACGCACCGGCGTGGGATGACAGCTCGAACAACAAGTGGCTGGTGTCGGGCAGCGGTGCGCTGATCATGAACCCGCCGAGCGCGTGGGCGGTCGCCAAGCGTGATGCGCCGCAAGTGGCCGAGCGGTGCTGGACGCACGGATTCCCGTCGGGCCCCACCGGCCGCTACGCGCCCTTCCTGCCCTACTTCTGGGGCATCTGGAGCTTCAGCCAGAACAAGTCGGCGGCCAAGAGCCTCTTGCGGCATCTCTCGACCCGCTCGGCGGCCGAGAAGATGGTGGAAGCGAGCTCAGGCTACGACCTGCCGTCGTTCGAGAAGCTGGACGACTTCAAGACCTGGGCCGAGGAAGGGCCGCCCAAGGGCACGCTCTACCACTACCCCAACCCCTACAACCACCAGGTCCTGTCCATTGCCGCGGCGCCAGCCCCGCCCAAGATCGCGCATCAGATCTACGTGCAGGGCGTACAGACCAAAATGGTGGCGCGGCTCCTGAACAAGGAGCCGATGGAGTCGGTCCTTTCCTGGGCCGAGAACGAGGTCGAAGGCTTCATGCGCACCTGAGAGCTCCTTCTCCCCATGTCCGCTAGGGCATGGGGAGAGGGTTGGGGTGCGGAGCAGCAATAAGACTCTGTGCTCGAAGTTTGCCCACGAGGTTCCCCATGGTCGATGCCACGCTGAGCCAGGTCGAAGTTGCGCGTCCCGCTGGCAAGCGATCGAGCCTGCGCCGGACGATTGAGCGCAAGTCAACCATCGCGTTCTTCATGGCGCTGCCGCTCATCGTGCTGATCACGCTCCTGGTGGTGTACCCGGCGCTCTACTCGATGCACTTGGCGACGCTGAACAAGTCGATGGAGCGCTTCGTCGGCTTCGGCAACTTCCTATTCCTGTTCAAGCGCGAGACGTTCTGGAAGGTGGTGCAGCAGTCCTGCATCTTCGCCATCACGGCCGTCGTCTTCAAAGCCATCATCGGCTTCGTCGTCGCCCACTTCGTTCACAACATCCCGGCCAAGGGCCAGCGCAAGTGGCGCGGCATGCTGCTGGTGCCGTGGGTGATCCCGCCGGCCATGAGTTGCCTTGCCTGGCTGTGGCTATTCGACCCGTCCTATAGCGCCTTCAACTGGGTACTCGGGCATCTGGGCATCGGCCCGATCCCGTGGACCGGCGACGCCCACTGGGCGCGCTTCTCGGTGATCCTGGTCAACATTTGGATCGGCGCGCCGTTCTTCATGATCATGTACCTGGCAGCGCTGAAATCCGTGCCCGACCAGCTCTACGAGGCCGCCGCCATCGACGGCGCCAACTGGTGGCAGCGCACCTGTTACATCACGCTGCCGATGATGCGCAACATCATCGCCATCACCGCGCTGTTCTCGCTCATCGTCACGTTCGCCAACTTCGACATCGTACAGATCCTGACGGCTGGCGGGCCCATCGACATGACCCATGTCTTCGCCACATGGTCGTTCCGGCTGGGCATCCAGGGCAACGACATCCCCCTCGGTGCAGCCGTCTCCCTGTTCATGGTGCCGATCCTGGCCGTGGCCGCCATCTTCATCCTGCGCGACATCACCCGGCGGGGGAGTGAGGTGTGATGGCCGACACCGCAATTGCAGCTCCGGCACAGAGGGTGCGCCGGCGGAAATACGGCAGCATGAGCCGCGACCGCACCTGGGCGCTGCGCTGGTCCTATTTCTTTCTCACCTTGTTCGTCATCTTCTTTCTGCTGCCGCCGGTCTACATGCTGATCACCTCGCTCAAGACCAGCGCGGAGATCTCGACGGCCGCCAACCCCTGGTGGGTCTTCAATCCCACACTTGAGAACTACCGCGAGCTTGTAACCTCGCCGCAATATCTGGGCTACTTCCGCAACTCGGTGCTGGTCTCGGTGATCGTGGTCGCGGTCACCATGTTGATCAGCGTGCCTGCTGCCTTCGCCCTGTCGCGCATGAAGTTCTGGGGCTCGGCGACGCTCGCGACCGGCGTGTTCCTCACGTACCTGGTGCCCGACACGCTGCTGTTCATTCCGCTGTTCAAGATGTTCGCGACGTTCGCAGACTGGACCGGCATTCAGCTGATCAACCGGTGGTACGTCCTGCTCATTGTCTATCCGACGCTGACGGTGCCGTTTTGCACCTGGATCATGATCGGCTACTTCGCCTCCATCCCCAAGGAGCTCGACGAGGCGGCGCTGATCGACGGGGCCGGCTGGCTGCAGACGCTCACCAAGGTATTCATTCCGGTGGCGCTGCCGGGGCTGATCGCGGCCACCATCTTCGCCTTCACGGTGAGCTGGGCGCAGTTCCTCTATCCGCTGGCCTTCACGACCTCCACCGAGCAGCTGGTGCTTCCGGTGGGCATCATCACCTCGCTCATCAAGGGCGACGTGTTCAACTGGGGACAGATCATGACCGGTGCGCTGCTGGGCGCCGCCCCGCCCCTCATCATCTACGCCTTCCTCATGGACTACTACATCGCCGGGCTCACCGCCGGCGCCACCAAGGGCTGAGCAGAGGCTGACACGCCATGGCCGAAGTGAGACTGCGCAAGGTCGTCAAGCGCTTCGACGACGTCGAGGCGGTGCGCGGCATCGATCTCGACATCGCCGACCACGAGTTCGTGGTCCTGGTGGGCCCGTCCGGGTGCGGCAAGTCCACCACGCTGCGCATGGTCGCGGGGCTGGAGGACATCTCGGACGGCGAGGTCCTGATCGGCGGAGACGTGGTGAACGACGTGCCGCCGAAGGACCGGGACATCGCCATGGTGTTCCAGAACTATGCGCTCTACCCGCACATGACCGTGTTCCAGAACATGTCGTTCGGCCTGCGGCTGAAGCACTATCCCAAGGCCGAGATCAAGAAGCGTGTGGACGAGGCCGCCCGCATCCTTGACATTGCGGAGCTGCTCGACCGCAAGCCCAAGCAACTCTCAGGTGGTCAGCGCCAACGTGTCGCCATGGGCCGCGCCATCGTGCGCAACCCCAAGGTGTTCCTGTTCGACGAGCCGTTGTCCAACCTGGACGCCAAGCTGCGCGTGGCCATGCGCACCGAAATCAAGAAGGTGCACCAGCAGGTGCGCACCACCACGATCTACGTCACCCACGACCAGGTGGAGGCAATGACGCTGGCCGACCGCGTGGTGGTGATGAACAACGGTCGCATCGAGCAAATCGGCACGCCTAACCAACTCTATCACACGCCCGAGACCCGCTTCGTCGCCGGCTTCATCGGCTCGCCGGCCATGAACTTCATACCCTGCCAACTGGAGGAGCGGGCGGGCGCGCTCTCGATCCGGCTCACCGACAGCCTGGCCTTCCCCGTGCCCGAGGCCAAGGCCTCGCGCTACCGCGGCCGAGCCGCGAACGGCAGCATGCTCCTGGGGCTAAGGCCGGAGCACATCACCGAAGCGCACGGACACCTGGAGCCGGGCGCGGTGCCGTTCGAGGCTAGGCTGGAGGTGACCGAGCCCATGGGGATGGAGACGCTGGTCTACTTCGGCGTCAACGGCGCGCAGGTGTGCGGGCGCGTCAACCCTAACTCCGGCGCGCGCGAAGGCGCCGCCCTACGCCTGGCCGCCAACCTCAACAACATGCACCTGATCGACGAGGCCACGGGGCGCGTGATCTAGCGTCGATGCCCTCGACCTGAAGGCCGACCGATGACGCATCGGGTCCCTGCTTGGCCGGCTATCCCGGGGCGCCGCCAAGCGCGCCCGTGGGTCGAACGGGTAGACGCCCGGCTGCGGCTCGTAGGCACTCCTCGATGCCGCGCACGCCTGAACGCAGCATGGCCTCCCAGGATTGGCGCGCGGTGGCGCCGATGTGTGGCGAGGGAAGACGTTCGGCACGTCGAGCAGCGGGTCGCCGTTGGCCGGCGAACACGTCGAAGGCGGCGCCGGCGATGTGGCCGCTCTCTTGAGACGTCGGGCTAGTCGCCTCTTGAGGGCCACCTCGTCGACGATGCCGCCGCCCGCGCAATTGATCAACACTGCGCCGGCCTTCATCTGGTCGAGCACCGCCCCCGGTGTACAGGCCGATGGTGCTCGAGTTGCGCGACAGATGGATCCTCAGCACATCGGAGCCTGCCCACAGCTCCTCGGCCTCGACCGCTTCCACGCCGTACTGCCTGTAGAAGTCTGAGAAGCCGGCGCGGTCGCAGGCCAGGATCTGGACGCCGTAGGGCTGCACAGCTTCACCACCTCCTTGCCGACGTGGCCACAGCCGTGGATGCCGCGGTCCGGCCCTAAGGTCGGACCCGAAGCCGATGGGCCCCTTCCATGCCCCGCGCGCCGGCATCTGGAAAAGACGTGCACGGGCCGCAGCGTGAAGACCACGTAACAGACGGCCAGCTCCGATACGCACACCTTGTTGATGCCCGGCGCCCACCACATGCGCTTGCGGTGTCGCTTCAGGATGGCGGGGTCGATGTGGTCTACCCCGGCCGAACACGGCGAGATATCCCTGAGGCCGGGGAGCGCGGCACCCACGCGCTCGGTGAACCGGTCGAGCCCGATGACAGCGGTGTTGAAGCCGTGGAGGTATTCGATCAGCTGGTCCTCGGTCAACGGCTGGCGCTCGCTGCGGAACTGATGCCCGGATAGGCGGCGGCCAGCTCCGCCTTCGGCTCGGGGAAGAAATCGAAAATAGGGCGTGGTGCGGCGACGCGGGGCATGCGGGCGATGATCCGGGGTGCGATTTGGCTGGGAAGGAAGCAGTCGTCCAATCCCAGTAGAGAGCCGCACGTCGTGAAAAGCCATAGCTCAAAATGCCGGCTCGATCGCCCGCCTGGGTTCGAGGCCGGCGTCCCTTCGCGTCCGCAAGCGTGCAGCGCTTCCGATCCCGCGGTGCAGCAACCGAGCATCGCGTTCGATCGCTGGATCGGTTGGTGGGGAACGCAGGGCGTTGGGCAGCGGCCCGCTTCCGTACCCTGACGAGAACAGCCGCGTGTCAAGTGGGCAGGCACATTTCGCTTGTTCGGACGATTGACTGGGGGTTACGCTTACGGCCGCAAATACGACAACAACGCTCACGGAGGAAGCGTCATGAATGGGGGATGTCGGGCTCCATTGTTTCTTGCGTCGTGCTTGTTGGCGGGTGTGGCGACCGTCATTCCGGCTCTGGCGGGCGGCCACGACGACGACCGTTGCGCTGGGTCGCGCGATGTGAAGCTGGTCAACGGCAAGATCTACACGCTTGATGATCGCAATTCGATCGTCTCGTCGGTGACGATCAGGGACGGGAAGTTCGCCGCGGTCGGCCCCGGGGGTGGGTCCGGTGACGGCGGCCCCTGCATGCGCGTGATCGATCTGCAGGGACGCACGGCCGTTCCGGGTCTCGTCGACAACCACAACCACATCATTCTACTCGGCCTGCGTCCGGGCCACGATACGCGCCTCGAGACTGCGACCTCGATCGCGGACGTGCAGGCGGCGATCCGCGCCCGCACCCTCACCGTGAAGCCCGGCCAGTTCATCACCGCCATGGGCGGGTGGACCCCTGCCCAGTTCGCCGAGAAGCGCCTGCCGACGCTGGCGGAGCTGGATGCCGCCGCGCCCAACCATCCCGTACTCGTCTTCAATTCGTTCACAGGTCCGGCGACGACCAATACGCTCGGGACGGACTTCTTCACCAGCAAGGGCGTCCCGGTCGATGCGGACGGCAATATCGCTGCCAATGTGCCTTCGCTCGCCGCCCTGAACGCGCTGCGCGCGATCCAGACGTTCGAGGACAAGAAACAGGGAACGCGCGACGCATTGGCGTATTCTGCCAGCGTCGGCGTGACCACCAATGTCGACATGGGGGGCTTCATCCTTCCGGGAACGCCGAACATCCAGGATTCGGACATGTTCGACACCCTGGCGAGCTTCAACCCTTTCACCGCGTATGACCCGCTGCTTGCGCTCCATGACGAAGGCGCGGTCACGGTGCGCGTGCGCATCTTCTTCCTCAGCATGGACCGCAGTCCGACCGTACCGATGACCACCCAGCGGGTGCTCAACGCTTTCAGCAATTTCGGCGACGACATGGTGCGCACCTCCGGGATCGGGGAGTTCGTCACGACCTGGCCGCTGTTCGGCAACGCGGCGCCAACGAACTTCGTGGCTGCGTTGACGGTCGTGGCCCAGCAGCGCTGGGCCTTCCAACAGCACAGCCTATCCCTGTTCGAGGATCAGCTCAGCGCCGGCGCCTTCGAGACCGTGAACAAGCAGACTCCTATCGCGGACCTGCGCTGGTCGGTGGCCCACGTGCCGCAGATCGACCAGACGACGGTCAACCGCCTGAAAGCCGTGGGCGCGGGCGTCGCCGTGCATCCGTTCCGTTACTTGAGCGGAGGAGACCTCGGCGGCCCGCCGCTGCGCATGATCCTCGACAGCGGCATTCGCGTCGGCGCCGGATCGGATTCAGCCCAGATCTCGACGCTGAACCCATGGAACATGATCTACTACATGGTCACGGGAAAGAACGTTGCGGGAAAGCTCGTCAACAACGGCCAGCAGATCACCCGCGAAGAGGCGATCCGCCTTTACACCGTGGCCAACGGCTGGTTCCTCAGGGAGGAGGAGAAGCTGGGCTCGATCGAAGAAGGCAAGCTCGGCGATGTGGTCGTGCTGAGCGAGGACTACTTCGACCGTTTCCGAGTGCCCGACGAGCGGATCAGGAACCTCCGCTCGGTCTTGACGATCGTCGACGGCAAGGTGGTCCACAACCTGCTGGGCCGTTGATCGGACCGACGCCAGCATGGGCCGTGCCCACCGAAAAGATCGCAGGGGCGTTGCTTGCACCGGCGTTGGGTTACGCCAGAAGGAGCCGTAACCCAACGGGCGTCTCATCGCCACGACGGATTATCGCGGGGTCCATGGCGCCTCGTGCCGGACCATGACTGGAGGACCACTTTCAAGCCCTATCCGCTCAGCGGCACACGCGATGAGACCCACTGGCGTCGCGGTGGACGGGCCCCTTCGGCAGGCACCAGGTGCGGACGCATACGGTTGGCCACGCGACCGTCCCGGCGCAGCCCCCTATCCACCTCCTCGGCGGGCCAGCCACTGGAGGTGGTGGCCGCAAGGGTCGTCGTGGTCGGAACATCGCCCCAGCCGATCCAGTCTTCGATGCGATGACAAGCCGGACCGACGACGAGCGCGGAAGCTCGTCCGCTCGCTTATGCATTGCGTTTTTCGCCCATTCGGCGCTGCTTTGCCCATGCGCCCCCATCAATCCGACGCGTACAAGCGAGCTCCTCAGGCTTTAAATGTGCGACTGCCGGGCTATGACAGTCGCGATGAGGCTGAGGGCCGCCTGGAGCTTGACGGCGGAGTAGAGACACCACCCCCGTCCAGGGTGCCGTGGCCACATGATGTCGAATGGGTTCCACCGCATGCTCTGGGCATGGTCGAAGCGCGTGAACGGTGCGTCAACTCCTCGCCGCGATCCTCCGGCAAGCCCGAGCGGTGGCGCGCGATGAAGCCGTATGAGTTCCCAACCGGCTGCCAACGATGTCACTGGGATCGTCAAAGCGTTCGGGCGACTTCCGACAGGAAGCGGCTTCAGCAGCTCGGTAATGAAGCGCTCACACCTGGCGGCAATGGCTGCCCTCTGCTCGTCGGAGGGCATCTTCACCCATATCCCCTTCCGCCGCGCCCTTGCGTCCCTCTTGAGCAGCGCCTGTGAGGCTGAAAAATCAAAGCGCGCGTATGGCGCCAATCTGATATTTCGCCTTGTGCTAGGAAATATCGCCCGAACGGAGAGGCCACCGGCTACACCATGCCGTTTCCGGTGCTCGGTCAATATGCCCAGATGCAGTCCAACATGGCGGCCACGCTGAATATCGACGGGCTGCTCGATCCTGCCCGCAACCTGCCCGCCGCCGAGGGCATGGCTGGTTCGCCGGCCGACCTGATCCGTCGGCTCAATGAGCCGGTGCTGCAGGGCAAGCCTGTCGCGCTGGAGTATCGCATGGTGCGCGCCGACGTGGTCAGCCTGCACACGCGGCTGACGGCGGAGACCACCGCATTCATCGGCCAGTGCGCGCTGGCGCGGGTGAAGAGCGGCGCCCTACTCATCAACGCCGCGCACGGCCCGCTGGGAGATTATCAGGCGCACTATGACACCCTGGGTTCGGGCCGGCTGCGTGGGGCCGTGCTCGATAGCTCCACGGTCGCGCCGGCGCCGCCGGAATCGCCGCTACAAATGCCGAACGTTACGCTCACGGCGCACAGGTCCGTGCACACCGTCACTGCTGCCGCCGACCAAGCGGCCGATGTTCACCGCTTTTCTTGCACGCGACCCGCCGCTCAATCCGTGCTGAAGACGAATGGTATTTCGATATGACCCGCGAGGAGCGACAATTACGCGAAGCCATCATCGCCAAATGTCGATGGATGAACGCATCGGGCCTCAACCAGGGCACGTCGGGCAACATCTCTGCGCGCTATGAGGACGTGATGCTGATCACGCCTTCGGCCGTTCCCTATGACACGATGACGGCGGAGATGATCGCATCGATGCCCCTCAAGGGCGAGTATGGTGCGTGGACGGGGCCGCTCCAGCCATCCACGGAATGGCGCTTCCATCTCGATATCATGCGCGGCCGCCCGGATGTCGGCGGCATCGTTCACACCCACTCCACCTATGCCACCGTGCTGGCCATCGCGCGCAAGTCGATCCCAGCCTGCCATTACATGATGGCGGCGTTTGGCGGCACCGATATCCGCTGTGCGGGCTATGCGCGCTACGGCACCAGGGAATTGTCCGAGCTCACCCTCGCTGCGCTCGAAGGCCGCAATGGTTGCCTGCTGGCCAATCACGGCATGGTCGCCGTCGGGCCCAACCTCGAGAAGGCCATGTGGTTTGCGGTCGAGCTTGAGACCATCGCGCGTCAATACTATCTCTCGCTCGCGCTTGGGTCGCCCGTCATCCTCAGTGAAGCGGAGATCGCGGAAACCGCGCGTGGATTGTCGACCTATCACCTGCAGGCGACGCGATCGAAACTGGCGGTGAAGGCGCGCGCCACAGCGAAGGCGGCGCTGCCCCGGATTGCGAAAAAGCGCGGCAGGAGGTGATGAGGGGGACTGCGCGGGCCGCGGTCGGGGATCACAGCTGCGCCGAGAGCTGCCGTTGGATCCGCCATCCGTATTGGGCTATCCTGAGGCCACGGCACCAGAGCGCAAGTTGCGCTTGAGGAGCTTGCCGTTGGCATTGCGAGGCAGGGGCTCAGCGCTCAGCGTGAAGCTTTCCGGCACCTTGTAGTCGGCGAGCAGGCCGGCGCAGTGTTGCTTCAGGCCGGCGGGTTCGACGCCCGCGCCCGCGACGACAAAGGCGTGTACGCGCTCGCCCAGCACCGGGCAAGGCTCCGCCACCACGGCGGCCTCGACCACGCCGGGGAAGCTCATCAGCGCGTTCTCCACTTCGACCGAGTAGATCTTATAGCCGCCCCGGTTGATCATGTCCTTCTTGCGGTCGAACACGCGCACATAGCCTTCGGCATCCTTCGAGCCGATGTCGCCCGAGCACCAGTAGCCGCCGGCGAAATTCGCGGCGGTGGCGCCCGGATCCTTCCAGTAGCCCGGCACGACCATTGGCCCGCCGAGCCACAGCTCGCCGGCCTCACCGTCGGGCAGTTCGCGCCCCGCGTCGTCCATCACGAGGATGTCGGCGCAGGGGACGGCGCAGCCGACGCTGTCGGAGCGCGCCGCCGTCTCCGATGGCGGCATCAACGTGACGGGCGAGGTTGTCTCCGTGGAGCCGTAGGCGTTCATCAGCTTCAGGCCCGGCAGCTTCTCGGCGAAGCGCGCGATGGTTGCAGGGGCCATCGGTGCGCCGCCGTAGCCCCCGACGCGCCAGGCGGTCAACCGCGTGGTCTCGAAAGCCGGATCGAGCAGGCAAAGATTGTACATGGCGGGCACCATCAGGGTGTGCGTGATGCGCTCGCGTGCGGCGAGATCCAGGAATTCCGCCGCCCTAAAGGCCGGCATGACAATCAGCGCTGCGGCCGCGCGCACCATGGCGGCAATCAGCGCGATCACGCCAGTCACATGGCTCATGGGCACGGCCACCACCGCCCGGTCTCTCGACGTGAGCCCCATGCAGGATTCGTAGTGCATGGCCGAGTGGCAGATGCCGAGATGCGTCAGCATCGCGCCCTTCGGCCGACCGGTGGTGCCTGAGGTGTAAAGGATGATGGCCGTGGCCTCTTCTTCGACCGCGGCGGGTTGTTGTCCGGCGGGCTCGGCGAGCAGCGGCAAGGCTGCGGACAGGCCACCGGGCGCGACCGCCACGCGGTGCACCAGCTGCGGCGTCTGCCCTGCCGCCGGGAGGCGGTCAGCGAGGCCGGCGTCGTAGGCCAGCAGCTTAGCACCGGAGTGGGCCAGCATGTGAGCGATGCCGGGGGTCTGCTCCCGCACGCTCATGGGCACGGCGATGGCGCCGATACGCAGCGTCGCGAACAGCACCACGGGAAACGGGATGCCGTTGCCGAGCAGCATGGCCACGCGGTCGCCCTTTCCGACGCCCACTGCCACAAGGGCGGCTGCGCATCGCTCCACGGCGGCCTCCAGATCAGCGTAGGTTAGACGGTCCGGACCGCAGACCAGGGCCTCGCCGTCGGGGTTGCTTGCTGCCGCCTCAAGCAACAGGTCGTAGGTGTTGCGCGGGCGCCCTCGGAAGCAGCGCACGATGCGATCGCCGTAGTGCCGCTCGTAATGCATCGGCGGCACGCGGCCCAGCCACGCACGTTCCATGCCAGCCACGTTCAGCTCCCGACCGACGGCTTCTGTTCGAAATCGAGCCGGCCCGAGGTCGAGGGCAGTCCTATGATGGTGCGTGCCAGGGTCGTGTTGCCAGCGCCGCTACGACCGATCAGCCCGGCGGACTCGCTCGTGTGCACGTCGAGGTTGATGCCGTGTCGGATCGCGATGTGGCCGATCGACACGTGCACGCCCGCAAGCGACAGCATCGGAGGTCTCTCGCCGATTGCGTGACGCCGAACGTCGGCCGCGCAGCACCCCGCCGGGGCGGTCCGTCGGCGAAAAGCCCAGGTCATGGCAGGCTGCCACGCGCGCGCGCCAGCGCAGCGCGTCACGATGTAACCTTCCGCAGCTGCCGTCGGTTTCGCGTGCCCGACTTCTCGTCGCAATCCGGATTGCATGAGCAGTATCCTGCCTGTTGCCTTCGGCCGTCTTGTCCGTTTCGTCCAACAGGCCAAGCCTAAAGCTTGGCAGCCTTCTGTCTAGTCCGCCTCCGCAGGGTGGTTCTGATGCAAGCCTGCGCAAGGCGTCGCGCGGACGTGCCGGCAGGCCGCCGTCGAGACCAGCCTCAGACGGCCACTGCTAGCTTACGCCGGGTGCAAGCACCTCGTCGGTTTTTGCCAGCGGCACGCCGCACAGGACGGCCTCGGCATTCGCAACCGCGCGTGCGACGATGCTCGAGAAATTGTCGAGTGTAGCGCCGGCAAGATGCGACGTGATCACCGTATTGTCGAGCGCAAGCAACTCGCTGCCCACGGGGGGCTCGCTCGAAAAAGCGTCGATGCCGGCGCCAAACAGGTGCCCATCTTTCAGCGCTGCAGCCAGCGCAGCTTCGTCGACCAAGCCGCCGCGCGCGCAATTGATCAGGACGGCACCACGTTTCATGGCATGAATGCGCCCGGTGTTGATGATGCCCGCAGTCTGCGGCATGAGCGGCAGGTGCAACGAGACGATGTCGGCGCCACGCACCAGGTCGTCGAGATCTACGTAACGCACGCCCAGGCTTTGCTCGATACCCGCTGGCGCACGCACGGGGTCATAGTAGATCATGCTGACGTCGAAGCCGCGTAGCCGCTTGGCCACATCGCGGCCGACAGCACCGAGACCGACGAGGCCGATGGTCTTGCCGAACAGTTGGCGATGCTCGCCGCGCGCCGCTTCCTTGTCCCAGGCGCCGGCACGCGTGCGGCGGTCGATCTGCGGCAGCTGGCGATAGACCGCCAGCATCAGCAGCACCGTGTGTTCGGCGACCGGAACGCTGTTGCCGGCATGCAACCGCGCGACGCCGATGCCGCGGTCGCGACAGGCATCGAGATCGATGCGGTCGACGCCGGCACCCAGCTTCTGGATGAAGCGAAGCTTCCTCGCCGCCGTCACCACCTCCTTGGGGATCGGCGCGGCCATGACGAAGGCGATATCGGCATCGCGGACCAGGGCCACGCGCGCCGCAAGCGTGCTTTCTTCGATGAATACCGCGCGCCAATCGGTCGGGACAGCGGACTCGATCGCTGCCTTGATGTGCGGATGGAACCTATCGAGTACGGCGAGCGTGACCATGCCCAGTCTCAGTCTCAGTCTGCGCCCAGTCCCAGTCTGCGCCCAGTTTCGGTCTGCGAACGAACCAGCACCTCTTCTCTACTATATCGGGCTGGACGACGGCCACGATAGTAATGCATGACCTGAATGGCTGCCATTTGCCACGAGGACGAGGCAGAAGGTTGGAGGGACGCAGCACTGCTGTCATGGTGCACGCCGTACCCGCCGCTGATGGGGAGGCGCGACCCATGACCACAACCGTTGAAGTGCTGGCGGCCGCATTCAAGGATGCCGGCACGCCGTTCATTGTCGGGCATCCGGGCGGCGAGTCGGTAGAGCTGATGGAAGCGGCGCGCCAGCGGCAGATGCGCTTCCTTTTGATGAAACAGGAAGTGGCGGGCGCCATGCTAGCCTCGACCTGGGGGGACATCACGGGCAGCCCAGGCATATGCCTTTCGACGCGAGGGCCGGGCGCCACCAACATGGTCAACGGCGTCGCGCACGCGTTCCTCGACCGCTCGCCGCTGATCGCGATCACCGACGCCTATTCGCGACCAACCTACGAAACCGGCCTGCGCCAGCACATCAATCAGCGCGCTATCTACGAGCCGATCGTGAAATGGAGCACGACGCTCGACGCCAAGACGGTGCGTCAGCAGGTGCGCCGCGCAATGCGTACGGCAACGGCGACGCCGCCTGGCCCCGTGCATTTCGAGTTTCCGCAGAGCGAGACCACGCGCGAGGCCGGTGAATATGCCGCCGAGCCGCCGCTAACCCCCAACTGGATTGCACCCGGGCCCGACCGCGCCCACCTCAAACCGGCGCTCGACATGCTGGGCAAGGCGCGGAGGCCGATCCTCATCGCGGGCCTCGGCGTCTACTGGTGCAATGCCTCCACCGAATTCGTGAAGTTCGCCGAACAGCTCGGCGCGCCGGTGCTCACCACGACCAAATGCAAGGGCATGATTCCAGAGGACCATCCGCTGCGCGCCGGATGCATCATCGGCGGACTTATCGAACGCAAACTTGTGATGGAAGCCGATCTGATCATCACCGTCGGCCTCGACGCGGTGGAGCTGCAGCCCAAGCCCTGGCCCTACACGCTGCCAGTGCTGTCGCTCGCTTCGGTGCCAACTCTCGATGCGCTGGTGCCGGCCGATCCGGAGATCATCGCTGATCTTAAGCCGCTGCTCGCCGCGCTCGCCAATTGGGCGCCGGAGGGCACCGACTGGGGCGAGAAAGCCGCGCGAGACTTCCGCCAGCAGGTGCGTGACGCCCTCAACACGCCGGCGAAGGGCCTGTCGCCGCAGCGGACCATGGAGATCGCGCGTGCCGTGTTGCCGCGCAACACAATCGCCACCTGCGATGCCGGCGCCAGCCGCCTGCTGATCGTGCAGAAGTGGGAATCCTACGGCCCGCGCGAGTTCTTGACCTCCAACGGTCTTGCCTCCATGGGTTACGCGGTGCCGGGCGCTCTGGCCGCCCGCATGGCCTATCCCGACCGGCCGGTGATCGCCTTCACTGGGGACGGCGGCTTTCTGATGACGGTCGCAGAATTGCAGACGGCGCAGCGCGAGAACCTGCCGATCATCGTGCTCATATTTGACGATAAGGAAATCGGCCTGATCCGCGTTAAGCAGGAGATCAAGGGCATCCCGCCGCACGGTGTGGCGCTCGGCGGCGTCGACTGGGAGAAGCTCGCGCAATCCTTCGGTGCCGACGGCGTGACGGTGGATACCGAGCAGGGATTGATGAGCGCGCTCAGCGCGGCAGCGCAGTCCGGGCGCACGACGATCATCGGCGTGCGCATCGACGCATCCGGCTACGTCGCCCAGTTCAACGCGCTGCGCGAGCTTTAGCGCGCCCCCGGCGAATGGTGTGGGCTCAGCTGCCTTGGAGTTCGTGTGACTCCGGCATGAACATGTCTTTCCACGACGACGGCAGGCGTTTCATGCTGCCGACCTTGTGCATGAAGTCGGCAAACCCCATCGACTGCTGCGGCGTCGTGGTCCACACGTTGTCGGGATCGGCGATATACCTGACGAGGTCGGCCTGGGTGGCGCCCTTTTCGTTGGTGGTCTTGAGATAGATCTCCGCCGCGTCACTGGCGTTCTTGTTGATGTACTCCTCGGCTTCCGTGAGGGCAGCGAACACCGCGCCGGTCACCTTCGGATTGGTGTCGCGGAATTGCTTCGACATGATCATCACGCCGTTGGTGGCCGGCCCGCCAAGCGTCTCGTAGGACTTGAGCACGTTGTGCACGCCGGGCGTCGCCAGTTCGCGATAGTAGTAAGGCGCGACCGAATAATGAGAGTTGATCTCGGTCACCTTCGAGATTACCGCAGCCGTGGCGTCGGGATGCGGCCTACTGATGGTTAATGGATCGAGCCTGCCATATTGATCCTGCCCCCATTCCTTGGCGGCCGCCATCTGCAGGCAGATCGCCTGCGAGGACACCTTGACCGCCGGCACCGCGATCTTGTCCTTGTCGGTGAAATCCCGGATTGTCTTGACTGACTCCCGGTTGGTCACGAGCATGAAGGGCATCGATTGCACGGCAGACAATGCACGCACCTCGTTGGCAGTGCCCGCGGTCTTGTCCCACAGCGTGGCGAGGCCTGGCACGCCAGTGACACCGAAATTCATCTGCCCACTCAACAGTGCATCGATCAGCGACTGCGTACCGCCCAGGGTTCTGTAGGTCGTCTTCAATGAGGCGACGCCCATCTTCTCGGCGTGCTTTTCGATCAGCTTGAGGGTCTCCATCACCATCATCGGCAGATAGGGCAGACCGTGCTGGCTGACCAGCACGATGTCCAAGACCTCGTCGGCGAAAGCCGAGCGCAGGAGGGACGGCGCCGCCAAGGCGGCGGGCGCTGCGGCCAGCGCTTTGCAGAATGTGCGCCTGTTCATCGCGAAAGCCTCCGTTGGACCTGAGCCGGGCTCTTTATCGCACGAGACCCCGGGCCCGGCGTTTGCTCTGTATTCGTCTCGATGGCGCGGAAGACGGCGTGTTCGACCCACCAACCGATCAACGATTGGGAAATGGTGAGCGGTCTTTTTTGCGCTCAGCGCCCGCACGATCTCGCCGTCGAGCCGGCGGCGGTCGATGCGAGGTGTTGCGCCACGCCCAAAACGTCCTCCCTCAGCCATACTTTCGCGTGAGCCTTGGGTATCGGGAGCATCGTGTCCAATAACAAATTGGACGATTTCGATAACCAGGTCCATTGCCTGTTCGGCGGCGCGACCTTGCGTGTCAACTGACCGACGAATTCGTTCATAACCTTGGACTGCGGTCCCAAGCGATGGCGAATGATCGGGGTCTTGACGCCCTTGAGGCGGGCCGACATGCTCGTCGTAAAGCCATGCATTAGAATGCTCTGAGGAACGCCTGATGGCCTCGCGGGAGACAATACGCGTCGGTGCCGGCGCCGGTACATCGGACGACCGTATGCTGCCGGCACTGGAGCTCGCCGAGCGCGGTGACATCGACTACCTCGTGTTCGAATGCCTGGCCGAGCGCACGGTTTCACGCGAGAACCTGGCGCGCAAACATGACCCAAACCTTGGCTATGCGCCGTCGCTGCACGCGCGTCTGCGCATGGTGCTGCCGGCATGCATCGAGAAGCGGATCCGCATCGTCAGCAATATGGGCGCGGCCAATCCGCTCGGCGGCGCGCGCGCCGCGCGCAAGGAGGCCGCGGACCTTGGGCTCGGGGATGTGCCTGTCGCGGTCGTGCTCGGCGACGACGTGACCAGCATCATGAAGCACCAAAGCGGATTGACGCTGCTCGAGAACGGCGAGCCGCTGGAATCGATCCTGCCGAAGATGATTTCCGCGAACGCCTATCTTGGCGCCGACGTTGTGCGAGAGGCCCTCGGCACCGGCGCGCCGATCGTACTCTCCGGCCGCGTGGCCGATCCATCGCTGTTCCTCGCGCCGATGCTCCACGAATTCGGCTGGGCCGCCGACGACCTTCCGAAGGTGGCGCAGGGCACCGCGGCAGGGCACTTGCTCGAGTGTACCGCGTCTGTGACCGGTGGCTGCTTCGGTTGGCCGGGCAAGAAGCACGTGCCCGACCTCGCCCGCAACGGCTATCCCTTCGCCGAGGTCAAAGCCGACGGCTCGATCGTCATCGGCAAGACGCCCGGCTCGGGTGGCCGGCTCGACGTGATGACCTGCACCGAGCAGTTGATCTACGAAATCCACGATCCGACTGCCTACATTACGCCCGATTGCGTGCTTGACATCACCGGCATCTCGCTGACCGAGGAGGGTGCCGACCGCGTGCGCGTGCGCGGTGCCCAAGCGCGGCCGGCCACCCACACCTACAAGGTCAATGTCGGCTATGCCGACGGCTATATCGGCGAGGGCGAAGTCTCCTATGGCGGCATCGGCGCGGTGGCGCGGGCCAAGTGGGCGGCCGAGATCGTCAAGGAGCGGCTCAAACTGCAGGGCTTCGTCTACGACGACTTCCGCGTCGATCTGATCGGCATGTCGAGCCTGCACGACCGGCTCGAGGTCCGGCCGGAACCGTACGAGGTGCGGCTACGCATCGCAGGGCGCACTCATGAGCGCAAAGCTGCGCACGCCATCGGCTTCGAGGTGCGCGCTATGCACATGCACGGACCCGGCGGCGCGGGCGGCGCCTGCGAGCCGCGCGTGCGCGACGTGCTGGCAGTGAAATCGGTGCTGCTGCCGAAGAAGCTGGTCAACGCGCAGGTGGTGGTGGAGGGCTCGCTATGAGCGTCCGTGTCTACGATATTGCGCATGCGCGCGCAGGAGACAAAGGGAACACCTCGAACATTTCTGTCATCTGTTACAACGAACAGCACTGGGACTTTGTCGCCCGCGAGCTGACACCGGAACGCGTGATGGACGCGTTCCAGCACATCGCCAAGGGGCCGGTGAAGCGCTATCCCTTGCGCAACCTCAAGGCATTCAATTTCGTCATCGAGAACGCGCTCGGCGGCGGCGTCACGGTGTCACTGGCGCAAGACATCCACGGCAAGAGCCTTAGCAACGTCATGCTGGCGATCGAATTGCCTGATCCGTGATCGTTCATCTGGGAGGTCCGAGTGCAGGCTAGAGACCTTGTCCGCAACCTCGTCAAGGAAAAACTCGCGCGCAACGAGGTGGTCTCCTCAATGACCATCCGCCTCGCCCGCGGCATCGAGATCGCCCAGCTGGCAAAGACCGCAGGCTTCGACATGATCTACGTCGACATCGAGCATTCGACCATCACTCTCGATGCGACCGCGCAGATCTGCCTCGCCGCGCTCGGCGTAGGCGTCACGCCCATGGTGCGCCTGCCCGCCAATTCGCCCGAAAACATCCAGCGGGTGCTCGACGGCGGCGCGCTCGGTATTATCGCGCCGGGCATCGACTCGGCGGCGGAGGCGCGCGAAGTGGTGAAGGCCGCGAAGTTCCCGCCTCTGGGCGAGCGCGGTGCCGTCGGCGTCCTGCCCCATCTCCAATACCGCTCGTTCTCGGCTGCCGAGGCCAACGCCGCGCTCAACGACGCCACTATGGTGATCGTGCAAAGCGAATCTGCCGGCGCACTCGACCGAGTCGACGAAATTGCGGCGGTCGATGGTGTCGATATGGTGCTCGTCGGCGTCAACGACATGCTCGCCAGTATGGGGCTGGCTGGCCAATACGAGCATCCCAAGGTGCGCGAGGCCTACGCGCGCACCATCGAAGCGTGCCGCAAGCAGGGCAAACACGTCGGCGTCGGCGGGCTGTCGACGCGGCCAAAGCTTGCCGCTGCGTTCGTCGCCATGGGGGCGCGGCTGGTGTCGACCGGCACGGACATCCAGTTTTTGCTCGCCGCCATGACCGAAAGGGCGCAGCAGGTGCACGAGATCAAAGTATGACCATCCACGGCGTCGATCGCTCCGCCCTCATTCGCGGAGCCGGCGAAGCCTCGACTGCCGCACGCCTATTGTTGGCCGCGCGGCACTGTGGCTATTCGCCCAGCCGGCTCTCGACGCCGGGCGACGCCGTGGTTGCTGCCCTCGCGCTCCTACATGGGGGCGCTGCCATCGTGGCATTTGCCGAGGACGCCCGGAAGATGGGGCCGGCGCCCTCAATCGCCTGGTCGGGTGAAGGATGAACGAAACAGGGCCGCGCAAGAACCTCGTCGACAATCCGGCGAGGCGCTACCCGTTCTCGAAAAACGTACGGAGGACGCCATGTGGAGAATGGTGGGAGCCGCTGCATTGTGTTTAGGCGTCGTCACCGCCACGGCCCACGCCGAGGTTAGGGAAGTACACATGTCGAGGCAGTTCGGCCTGCCTTATCTGCCGATGATCGTCATCGAAGCGCAGCAACTGATCGAGAGGAATGCCAAGGCCGCGGGGCTCGGCGAGGTCAAGACCATATGGACGCAACGCGCGGGTCCGGCGGCGGAGCTCGACGCGCTGCTCGCCGGACAAGCCGACTTCATCGGGCCGGGCGTGCCGACGCTCGCCACGATTTTGGATAAGACCACTGGCACACCATTGGAGGCGCGCGCGTTGATTGCCATGCAGTCGATGCCCTACGTGCTGGTCACGCGCAATCCGGACGTCAAGACGATCGCGGATTTCACCGACAAGGATAGAATCGCGCTGCCCGCCGTGAAGCTGACCGGTCATGCCATAGCGCTGGAGATCGAGGCGGCCAAAATCTGGGGCCCGGAACACTACGACAAGCTTGACTCCATCACCA
>JAFMSC010000023.1 GCA_017353825.1 Hyphomicrobiaceae bacterium
TCCGACGACGCTGGCCGACGACGCTGGCCGACGACGCTGGCCGACGACGCTGGCCGACGACGCTGGCCGACGACGCTGGCCGACGACGCTGGCCGACGACGCTAGGAAGCGGCCTCATCCCCCCGAAAATAGCCGGGCGCAGCACCCCGCCGCTGCTCCCGGCTCGGCCTTCCCCCGGGAACCTTGCCAGCCCTTGAGCGTCTGGCAGAGGGGAGTGTGGTCTACACCTCGGCCTTCTCGCTCGGCTGCTCCGCGGCGTCCCGCGTGGGAGCGGCGGGCATCGCCTTCGGCCTGGCAACCATCGGCGCGACCATTGGCACGAAATCGCGCTCGCGGCGGCGCGCCTGCGGCGGCTGGAAGGCGCGCCTGGCATGCACTTCGCAATAGGGCAGGCCCGGAATCTTCCTCCGGCCACAGAAGTGGAATTCGGACTGCTGCGGGTCGCCGATCGGCCATCGGCAGCAGCTCTCGGTGAGCGTCTGAATGTACTTGCGCTCGTTGAACGGGATCACAAGCTCCTCGGCTGGCGGGGCGTAGGGCTCCGTATCGCTGAGATAGAGGCTCTTGAGCGGCGAGCTCGGTAAACCCGTCGGGCGGGTCCGCATGGGGCCGCGCTTGACGCCCTGGGCCGACCGCACGCGGGGCCGGTGCGACTTCATGCGCGAGGTGGTGGCGCGCCCCGCAAGGCCCAGGCGATGCACCTTGCCGATCACCGCATTGCGCGTCACGCCCCCCAACCGGCCCGCGATCTGGCTGGCGCTCAGACCGTCCGCCCACAGCTTCTTTAGAGCTTCCACGCGCTCATCGTTCCAGGACATGCCCTGGTTCTCCCACAATTGACAGACGGCAGGATTTCGCGACGGGACGCACGCAATATCCGGCCCTCAAGCCGACATGGGGCGCACTGGCCGTGCAGAGAGGACACGGAAAGCACGCACGCCGGACCGGCCGACGATCAAAACACAACAGCTACTGGGTACTGACGGACGCGTAACGCGAGGGGGCACGCCCAAAGCGCGCCACTACCCTCTAGGAACTGCTGGGGAATCTCCCCCTCGGCAATGCGCGCGAGGGACCACAGCTGACAGCGAGAAAGTTACTATGAGGTTACCGCCCGCCTCAAGCGCGCCGCGCCGCGCTCGTGCCGATTGAGTATCAAACTGTGACTTGTGGACAACATTTTGCGATCTTTTTTGTGGATGAGCTGAAAGGCCTATTGCACCAAGGCGAATCGTTAGACCGCGTCGGTGCTGAAGGCATAGCCGGTGCCGCGCACGGTTCGGATCGGGTCGGTATCGGTCCCGCGGATCAGCGCCTTCCTGAGCCGCCCCACGTGCACGTCGACGGTGCGCCCGTCGATGAAGGCGTCGCGCCCCCAGACGCCGTCGAGCAATTGCTGGCGCGTGAGCACGCGGCCCGCGTTCTCCATAAAGAACACCAAGAGCTTGAACTCCGTCGGTCCCAGTCGCACCTCGCGCGCCCGCCGTGTCACGCGGTGCGCGGCGCGGTCGAGGACGATATCGCCCCGCTGCAGGGTGTCGGCAATGCGTTGGGGGGCGGCGCGCCGCAGCAGGGCCTTCACCCGCGCCAGGATCTCGGGGACGGAGAACGGCTTTACCACATAGTCGTCGGCGCCTGTGGAGAGGCCGCGCACGCGGTCGGCCTCCTCGCCGCGGGCCGTCAGCATGATGACCGGGATTGCCTGCGTGGCCTCGCGCTTGCGCAGCCGCCGGCACAGCTCCAGCCCTGACATACCCGGAAGCATCCAGTCCAGGATGATGAGATCGAACGGCTCCTCCGCCACCAGCATCTCGGCTTCTTCGCCGGTCGGCGCAATGCTCACGCGCAGGCCCTGGGAGGCGAGATTGTAGCGGATCAGCTCCGCCAGCGCCGCCTCGTCTTCAACAACCAGAATATGCGCCGTCTGCTCGGTCACAGGAAGGCCCAGTCAAATGCTTGCGCTGTCAATACCTAGCGCCCGCTCGCCCGCGCAACCCCTAATGCTTGCGCCTAATCCTTGCGCCTAATCCTGGCGCGTAGTCCTGGCGCCTCGTTCTTGCATCTAGTCCTTGCTTCTAATTCTGGCGCCTAGTCCTAGCGTATGAGGGTCGAGGCGGTATCGTCGCCTTTCGGGCGGTCGTCGGCAAGTGTGACGCCGTGCACCAGGTAGTGCACGGCCTCGGCGATGTTGGTGGTGTGGTCACCGACGCGCTCGATGTTCTTGGCCGCGAACAGTAGGTGGGTGCACAGGCCGATGTTGCGTGGATCCTCCATCATATAGGTGAGCAGCTCGCGAAACAGCGAATTGTACATGGCGTCGATGCGCTCGTCGCGGCGCCAGACGGCGACGGCCTTATCGGCATCGCGCTCGGCGTAGGCGTCGAGCACGTCCTTGAGCTGGCTCAGCGCCAGTTCCACCATGTGTTTCAGGCCTGTCATCAATGGCTTGGGATGGTTCTCCCCGGACACCGCCAGGGCCCGCTTGGCGATGTTCTTGGCAAGGTCGCCGGTGCGCTCCAGGTCGCCGGTGATCTTCAGAACCGTCATGATGTGGCGCAAGTCCACCGCCATGGGCTGCCGGCGCGCGATCATTTGGATGGTCAGGTCCTGGATCTCGCCTTCCAAGCCATCGACCTTGCGGTCATCGCTGACGACATCGGCAGCGAGCTGGGGGTCGCGCCGCTCCATGGCGTCGAAGCCCTGGGCCAGCTCCTGCTCCACCAGGCCTCCCATCTGCGCGATCTTCTTATCGAGCAGCTCGAGCTCCTGGTCGTAGGACGTAACGATGTGCGCATTCATACGAGGCAGCTCCTCCCGGGCTAGCTGGCAGCATTTTTCTCAGGTGTGGGGCGCGCACGCTGCGGCACCGGGCATCCTTTTAGCTGACCGACGTGGCCGCCCTATGACAATCAACGCATTGATTTGTTTGCCAATAACAACGCCTCGCCAGGACGGCCTCAGGTTGAGGTTTGAGGCTTCAGTTGAAGTTTCAGGGGATCAGGGTAGAGGCCTGACCTGAGCCTAAAACAAGCGAAGCCTAACCTGGCAGTCCCGGCAGTATCACGGAGAACGTGGAGCCGTGGCCGAGCTCGGAGGTGATCAAGAGCTCGCCGCGGTGACGGTTGAGGATGTGCTTGACGATGGCCAAGCCGAGGCCGGTGCCGCCCCTCTCGCGGCTCGCCACCACGTTGACGCGGTAGAAACGCTCGGTCAGCCGCGGCAGGTGCTGCGGCGCAATACCTGGACCGTCGTCGATCACGTCCACCCGGTAGCGAACGACGCGTCCCTCCCGCGGCTCGCGCGACAAGCGCATGTCGACCTTGCCGCCCTCGCGTCCATACTTGATGGCGTTCTGGATCAGGTTCTGGAACACCTGCGCCAGCTCGTCGTGGTCGCCGCGCACGGGCCCCGCGACATTGAGACCGGTGAGCGAGAAGCTGGCGCCCGCCTGCTGTGCGATCGGCTCCATGGTGTGCGCCACGTCGGCCAGGACTGCGCCAAGGTCCGCCTCTCCTGAAGGCGGCAGGTATTCGCGCATCTCGACGCGGCTGAGGGACAACAGGTCGTCGACCAGGCGCGACATGCGCTCGGCCTGCTCGCCCATGGTCTTGAGGAAGGTGTCACGCGCGGCGGCGTCGTCCCTGGCCGGCCCCAGCAGGGTCTCCACCGAGCCCTTGAGATAGGCAAGCGGCGTCCTCAGCTCGTGACTGGCGTTAGCCACAAAGTCTGCACGCATGCGGGCGAGACGGTCCTGTTCGGAGAGGTCGCGGAACGTGATGAGCAAGGTCGGGACCTCGCGCAGCTGGGAGGCCCCCTCGCCGATGGGCGCCACGGCGGCCAGCAGGCGCCGCTCCACCGGCACCCGCCCGTGCAGCTCCACCGACTGGGCCCGGCGGGTGGCCAGCGCCTCCTCCACCGCCGCCAGTAAGCCCGGATCGCGGCTCATGGAGGCAATATGGCCGCCACGGCGGCCGGCACCGAACTGGTCCTCGGCGAGCTGGTTGGCGTGCACAATGCGCGCCATCCCGTTGAGCGCCACCGCCGGTTCCGGCATGGCATCCACCACCAGCTGCCAGAGCCGCTCACGGTCGACGCCGGCCTGCGCCGAGGCCGTCGCCGCGGCGTGCGCTGCGCCGTCGGCCGGCCAAAGCGCCAAGAACGCTGTCGTGGCCAAGAGGCCGAGCATTGCCACCGTCGGTGCCAGTCCTCCCGCAACCACGAACAGCGCCGTGAGGGCCGCAGCCAGCCCCAGCCCGACGCGGCGCGCGGAGAGGCGCCAAGCCGAATGCTCGGCGAACTCGCCCAGCCGCTGCGCGGCTTTCGCCAGGCGCAGCCCGAGATTTCCCAAACGCAGCCAGAGCTGTTGCGTGCGCGACTGCAAGGGGCCCTCTCACGCCAATTGCAGACGCGAGTTGTAGCACAGCCTCGCCACGTTGTGGTGCGCGCTTGCCTTCCCGCGCCTTCAAGGGGGGACCCGAGGCCAGGGATGCGGCCTCGATACGGCCTGGATGAGGCCACGCCTGGAGCCGGGCTCAATGGGATTGGCCCCGCCAAGCTAAGAGAACGTTGGGCTAAGCTCGCCGGCCCAGCCAACATTTGAGCCAACACCTGAGCCCAACGATCGGACCTAGCGTGTTCCCGCGTCCGCTTTTTCGATACCTGTCGCGGCTTCGCGCGCGTGGCGCTTGAGGATTGCGATCCCAAAAGCCCGCCGCAACCGGTCGGCAGCTACGCGGCCGCCGGATCACAGAAGCGGCGTCCAGAGCCCACTCAGCGGAAGGTCCAGGCTAGAACCGCGCCGACCGCCAGGAGCGCAACGGCGTATTTGACGCCGTAGTAGACGTTGCGATTCCAGGCCTTGAGACGCCGGCCAGCGTGGTGGATCTCATAAAGGTACTCGAACACCCTGTTGATCGCGCCGATCCGCTCGCCTTCGACGTTCGCGGTCGCCGATGCCTTGACGAGGTGCCGGCTGACCCAGCGGTTGATAGCCGTCATGAAGCTGAACCGCATTGGCCGCTCGACATCGCAGAACAGGATGATGCGCGTCTGATCGGTCGCGTTTTCCGCACGATGGATGAACGTCTCATCAAAGAGGAAATCCTCACCATCGCGGTATACGCATTCGATGCCGTCCACGAAGATATGGCACTTGTTCGAATTGGGCGTCTTGAGGCCGAGGTGGTAGCGCAGTGAGCCGGCGAAGGGATCGCGATGCGCGCCGAGCTTGGCGCCCGGCGGCAGCAGCGCAAACATCGCGCCGTGAACGTTGGGTATCGAATTCAGAAGCGCCACCGTTTTCGGACAGAGGGTGCACGCAGAGGGCAAGCAGTCCTCATACCATTTGAGATAGAAGCGCTTCCAACCTCGCCTGTAGAACGAATAGAAGCCCCAGTCGTTGTTCCTGGCGGCGGCCCGGATGTAGCCCTCGTCAAAGAGGTTGAGCGCCTCATCGCGAATCATCTGCCAGTTCTCGCGCAGGAGCTTCAGCTCCGGGAATTTCTCGGTGGCGAGCACGGGCCGGTTGGGAACGCCGGAGAAGAGATACATGAGGCAGTTGTAAGGGGCGAGGATCGTCGAATGATCGGTAATCTGACGCCCAACGCGGAGCCGCTCACGACCGCGAAAGTGGACGTAAAGCCCCGAGGCTGCGAATAGGTAGAGGATCATGTATTGCGGGGCGAACAGGCGTACCATTCGCAAGGGCCTCCCATGCCATCTCTCGTTGAGCACCCTGGCAACGCTCGCGTGCCGCACCGTCACCCAAGCCCGAGTACGGCAGCGAAGAAGAGATGATTGATGTCTGACCTCCGCCAGCGAATATGAAGACTGTGGCACGAATATAACTTCGTTTCGCAGGTCTGCTCGGCGTCTGGCCGATTGCGGCCTCGTGCGGCAAGAGCGGGGGACCGCGGGAGCCGCCGGCGTCACGCGTTGCAGCTGGCGGGGTGGGCGAAGTCAGCGCCGGTAGGCGGCCGTGCAGGGCCAGCGATGCGACCCCGGGCTGGCTCGCCCAACTTAGCCGATTGAGCCCTCTTGCGCCCCCCGAATAGGCCGAGTTGGGCTAGCCATCTTTGGCCAGAAATCTCTTGGAAATCACTCTCTTAGAAATCACTCTTAGAGACCTCTGGGCGGCCGGGGCTGCTGGAGGGGGGCGGCGGGGCGCCAGGACCGTCGGGTCGCACCAGAAAGAGTGGGCATTCCAGGGCTGCGGCGAGAGGGCGCAGGTCGCCCTCGTCCGGCACCACCAGGCCGCCGAAGCGACAGATGACCATGCCGCCTCCCAGCTTGCGCAAGGTCTCAGCCATGTGGGCGTCCGCGCCGTGGGCCACCGCAGCCAGTTCGATGCGGACGCGCTCGCGGTCCTCCACCACCAGCCGGGTCTCGCCCTCCATACGCTCAAGGTCCCCCTCGCCAGGTCCCACCAGCAAGAGAACGACCTCGGCGCCATCCACGGCGGCGACGCGCTCCGCGGTGCGCAGCATGTCGGATAGCTCCGCCATGTCCTCCACCGCCACGATCACCGGCCCCGACACACGCAGCGCCCTGGGCCCGACGGTGACGATGCCCGTGGTGCCCGAAACCTCGGATAGCATCTGCTTGAACAGCAGGCTGTTGCCGCCCGCGAACGGCTCACCGAGCGTGACGACGTTCCACGGTCCGAGCTCGGCACAGGCGATGGTGAGGGCCCGCAAGGGCTCGTCGCGCACCACCCGACAGCGCAGCGGCACTTCGGCCTTGCGTGCCAGTGCCTCGAGCTGGCGCCGCGTGCCCTGGGCGGCCAGGTGCAGGTCGCGCATCATGGTGTCGAGCGACAGGGGGCGCGTCTGCCGGCCCGACAGCGAGACCTCGCGCACGAAGCCATAGGCTGCGCAGTCGAACAGTTGCGCGTCCTCAACGAACAGGCTTTCCAGGTCCGAGCCGAAGGCGCGCGCAATGTGCACGGCCGCCTCAAGGGCGATGGCGCTGGGGTGACGCGACCGGATCTGGATCAACACCCGACCGCGGTCCTCGCCGGACTGGGCAACGTGCGCGATCATGTCGTCTCTATAGACCCACGCTAAAACTCTGTGGACCCCTCGCTGTCATCGCCGGCCGATTTGGCAACGCTGCGGCCGCGCTCAGCGAACGACTTGAGCTTGTCCTCGACCCGCCGGTTGATGGTGCCGGGAGCGAAGGGGCCGGCAGGGCCGCGCTCGCCGGCCTTCACGCCGGTCAGGATCTCGATGCCCTCGTCGATGGTCTTTACGGCGTAGATCGCAAACCGCCCGTCCTTCACGGCTTCCACCACATCCTCGCGCAGCATGAGGTGCTGCACGTTCGACCTGGGGATGAGCACACCCTGCTCCCCCTTCAAGCCTCTGGCGCGGCAGACGTCAAAGAAGCCCTCGATCTTCTCATTGACGCCGCCGATGGCCTGCACCTCGCCCTGCTGGTTGACCGAGCCGGTGACCGCCAGCGACTGCTTGATGGGCACCTCCGACAGGGCGGAAAGTAGCGCGTAGAGTTCGGCCGAGGAGGCGCTGTCGCCGTCCACGCCGCCGTAGGACTGCTCGAATACCAGCGTGGCGGCCAGCGCCAGCGGCAGGTCGAGCGCATAGCGGCCGGCCAGGAACCCCCACAGGATCATTACGCCCTTGGAGTGCAGCGGGCCGCCAAGCTTGGCCTCGCGCTCGATATCGGTGACGCGGCCGGAACCCACGCGCACGCGCGCGGTGATGCGGCTCGGCCGACCGAAAGCGAAGGTGCCGAGCTGGACCACCGATAGGCCGTTGATGCGGCCCACCGCCGCGCCCTCGGTGTCGACCAGCACGATGCCGCGCGTGATGGTTTCCTGGGCGCGATCGCGCAGGCGGTCGGCACGCTGCAGCTGTTCCTCGATGGCCCGAGCGACGTGCTCGCGGCTCGTGACCTTGCGCTTGGCCTGGCTCGACCAGTAGTCCGCCTCGCGCACGATATCCGAGATTCGGCCCAACTCGATCGACAGCTTCTCACGGTCCTCGGCCAGCCTCGCCCCCTCATCAATGACGCGCGCCACTGCGGAGGCATCGAGTGGCTTGAGGCCGTGCTCCTTGACGACCGAGGCGATCAGGCGGGCATAGGCGTTGTCGTTCGCCGACGAGCGGGCAATGGTGTCGTCGAAATCCGCCTGGACCTTGAAAAGTCTGGGGAAATCAGGATCGTTGGCGGCGAGCAGATAGTACAGCTCGCGGTCTCCAAACAGCACCAGTTTGACATCGAGGGGGATCGGCTCTGGATCAAGCGTCTGCGTCGAGACCACCCCCGATACCTCGGTCGGCTGCTCGATGCGGATCTGGCGCGCCTTGATGGCCCGTTTCAGCGCCTCCCAGGCGAACGGTGACAGCAAGAGCCGCCGCGCATCCACCAACAGATAGCCGCCGTTGGCCTTGTGCAGGGCGCCCGGCTTGATGAGCAGGAAGTCGGTGACGAGCGTGCCCATCTGGGCCAGGTGCTCGACGCGGCCGACCACGTTGCCGTAGGTGGGGTTGATCTCCTCGATGACGGGGGCACCGGTGGCCCCGCTCCCTCCGTTCGACGCCATGATGTTGACGAGGTAGCGCCGGAAGCGAGGGTCCTGGGCACTGTCGGTGGGGCGGCGGACGATGGCGTTCTCCTCGTCGCCGGTGGCGAGGAACAGCCCCACGTTGCGCACCATGTCCTGCCCGGCCGCCTCCAGATAGGCGGCGGCCTCGGGCACGTCGCTGAAGGAGGCGTGCAACTCGACCAGGGCTTCGCGGATGGCCGAAGTGGCCACCTCCTCGTTGAGCTCGCTCAGCTGCTGGCGCCGCCGCTTCTCGGTCGCGGGTAGCCGCTCCAGGATCGCCGCCAGCTCCTTCTCCAGGGCGGCGATCTTGTGCTCCACGTCCCGGCGCATGGCCTCGGGCAGCGCGTTGAAGACCTCCGGCTTCACCACCTTGCCCTCGTGCATGGGCGCCATGGCAAAGCCCGTGGGCGTGCGCAGAAGCGCGATGTTCTGCGCCTGCGCCTTCTTGCTGAGCGCGTCCAGCGCCTCCTCGTTGCCCGACCGGAACTGCTCGTCGATGGCGCGCCGGCGGGTCTGGTAGTCCTCGCTCTCGAAGCGCACCGGCAACACGCCGCGCAGTTCGTCGAGGGCGGCAATCATGCCCTTGGAGAGTTGCCTGGCCCGCCCGGACGGCAGCTGTAGCGCCTTCGGGCGATTGGGGTTCTCGAAGTTGTAGACGTAGACCCAATCGGGCGGCACCGGTCCCTCGGCCGCCTTGGGCCCCAGATGCGCCTTGACCGCCGTGGTCTTGCCCGAGGCCGGAGGCCCCAGCACGAACATGTTGAAATCGTGGCTCTTGATGTCGGCGCCGAACTGGATGGCCTTGAGCGCCCGCTCCTGGCCGATCAGGCCGTTGATGGGGCTGAGATCGTCGGTGGTGCTGAAGCCGAGGGAGGACGGATTGACCACGTGGCGCAGCTCGGACGCCTCGAGCGGCCGGGGTCGGGCCGCAACCGTTGGTGTCTCATCGCCTCCCGTCTCGGCGTGGTCGGCGCTACGATTTGTCACGACCGCACTCTCACCCGGGTGTGAGCGCTTAAAAAACATGCGATAACCGCCCCCATCTACTGATTGCTGCCAAGCCGATCCTTGGAGAACGGCAGGCGCTGTTGAGAATTCCGAAGGAGAACGCCCTTTATCCCTATAACTCTATCGCAAACCTCTGGGTCTGCCGAGACGGGAGAGACTAACGTGATGCGTGGTCACGCGCCAATGCCCTTGCTCCCCTCAGAGCCCGACACGCCCGCCGACTGGCGCCCGTCGCCGGCCGCACTCGATATCGGCCGCGGTGTGGCACGACTGCTGCATTCGCTTGAGATGGCAACCGTGTCGGAGGTCTCGCTGGCCAACGGACGGCGGGCCGACGTGGTCGGCATCACGGGCGCCGGGGAGATCTGGATCGTCGAGATCAAGTCCTCGATCGAGGATTACCGTGCCGACCACAAATGGCCCGAATACCGACCTTTCTGCGACCGGTTCTTCTTCGCGGTGGGGCCGTCGTTCCCACGCGCCATCCTGCCGGCCGATACCGGGCTCATGGTGGCCGACCGCTACGGCGGCGAGGTCATGCGCGGCGCCCCGGAGCACAGGCTCTCCGGCGCCCGGCGCAAGGCCCTGACACTGAAGCTGGTGCACACAGCGGCCATGCGCCTTGAGGGTGCCATGGACCCCGACACGCGGCGCCGGCACGCCCTGGCGAGGCCCTTATGAGCTCTGGCAAGGCCTTCACCCGGCACCTGCGGCAGCCCTCCGCCGCGCGCGAGCACAAGACCCCGGCCCGGCCCACGCGATGCGCCGAGCCAAGCCGGCGGAATTGTGGAGGCCCCAACAGGGGAGTCGCAACGGATGGCCACTTCTGCTAGCGTTCGGTACGAGATTGGAAAATCCCAAGTTCGAACTCCCACGAGGTAACATGAGCGGTCGGCCTTGCGCGCTCCTGGGCACAGCACTCGCCCTAGGCCTAGCAGCGGTGCTGAACGTCGCCGCCCCTGCGGCCGCCGCGGCGGGCGATCCTGCCGCCGAGGCCGTCGTCCAACCTAGCTCACAGCTCGGCAGCTATCTCGCCGGCCGGCTGGCAGCGAAGCGGCTCGATGCGCCGTCGGCGGCGGCCTTCTACGGCAAAGCGCTGCAGGCCGACCCCGACAGCGCCATGCTGATCGACTCGGCGCTGCAGATGGAGGCGAGCCAGGGCAACTGGTCGCGCGCGGAAGCCTTGGCCAAGGAGCTTATCAAGGTCGAGCCCAACAACCGCGTCGCCCATGTCCTGCTCGGCATTTCCGCCTTCAATGCCGGCCGCTTCGCCGAGGCGGAGGAGGACTTCAAGGGCAGCGGCACGCACCCAATCGGGGAGCTGACCAACATCCTTGCCCGCGCCTGGATCCTTCAGGCCCAGGGCAAGACCGACGAGGCGCTGGCCGTCATCGACGCTGCGAAGCTGCCGGACTGGGCCAACACCTTCGTACGTTATCACCGCGCCCTGCTCGCCGACGTTGCGGGCCGCACATCGGAGGCGCGCACGTCATACAGCCGCATATCCAAGAACGACCAGCGCATCCTGCGCGTCGCCCTCGCGTATGCTCGCCACGCCGCCAACTCTGGCGACCCCAAGCTCGCCCAGACCATCCTCAACGCCAACTTTGAGCGGGCCAAGGGTGAGGGCCACCCCTACGCCCGCGCGCTCTTCGCCGAGATCGAGGCCGGTAAGCGTCCGCAGCTGCTCATCACATCGCCGTCTGAGGGGCTAGCCGAACTGTTCTACGGCCTTGGCGAGCTGCTCGCGAGCGAGCCGGCTCCAGCGGCCGGCGACCCCGTCACCCTGCGGTTGGGTATCGTATTCCTGCAGTTCGCGCTCAATCTGTCGCCGAATGCCACGTTCCCCCTGCTGGCGCTCGCGGGCGCGGAGGAGTCGGCCAAGCACTTTGGCTCAGCCATCGACGCCTACAACCGCATCCCCAGGGGGGGGCCGCTGGAGGTCTCCATCGACATCTCCAAGGCGTTCAACCTCAACCAGCTGGAGCGGGTCGACGAGGCGCAGTCGCTGTTGGAGGAACTGGCGCGCCAACACTCCCGCGACGTGCGGCCGCTGGAGGCGCTGGGCAACATCATGCGGGCGCACAAGCGCTTCGCCGAGGCCGCCGAGTACTACACCAGGGCGATCGCGCTCCTCTCCCAGCCGGAGGCCAAGCACTGGACGTTCTTCTACGAGCGGGGCACCTGCTACGAGCGGCTAAAGAAGCTGCCCGAGTCGGAGGCGGACTTGCAGCGCTCCTTGAAGCTCAGCGGCGACCAACCGCTAACGCTCAATTACCTCGGCTACACCTGGATCGATCATAACCGCTACCTCAAAAAGGGACTGCAGATGATCGAGAAGGCCGTGCGGCTGAAGCCCGACGACGGCTACATCGTGGACAGCCTGGGCTGGGCGCATTACCGGCTCGGCAACTTCAACGACGCCGTGAAATACCTGGAGCAGGCGGTGGTGCTGAAACCCGAGGATGCTACCCTCAACGACCACCTCGGCGACGCCTACTGGCGCGTGGGCCGCGAGCGCGAGGCGCGCTTCCAGTGGGACCAAGCCCTCAAGCTCAACCCCGAGCCGGAGGACGCGGAGAAGATCAAGCAGAAGCTGCAGAAGGGTCTCTCGGGTGCGCAATCGCGCCAGGCGAGGCGCGGCCGGGAGGTGCGCAGCGAGGCGGCTCCCAAGCGCCGCAGCGCGGTCAACGCGCCGAGCGCGCAGTAGGGCGGCACACGAGGGCTGCCCCCGCCCGTTGGGCCAACAGTGCCATGCTGATTGGCGAACTCGCCCGCGCCAAGGTGAACTTGACGTTGGCCGTGCTCGGGCGGCGCACCGACGGCTATCACGAGCTCGAAAGCCTGGTCACCTTCGCCGCAACCAGCGACGTGGTAACGATCGAAACCGATGCGGCCGAAGAGCTCACCATCAGCGGTCCTTCCGCCCGAAGCATTGTTGGCGAAAATCTGCTGAGCCGCACCATCGCATTGCTGCGCGCGGCCGACCGGCGCCTTTCAATTGGATCGGTGCATGTCGACAAGAAGCTGCCGGTCGCAGCCGGTCTGGGCGGCGGTTCGGCCGATGTGGCCGCGCTGCTGCGCGCGATCCGCCGCGCCAACCCCGAGCGCGCCAAAGCCATCCCATGGGCGGACATCGCAGCAGTGCTAGGCTCCGATGTCCCGGTCTGCTTCGCCGACCACCCTGCCCTCATCTGGGGCAGGGGCGAGCGCATGTCCTTGGTTCCATTTCTTCCGGCCATGGACGCCGTTGTCGTCAACCCGCGCCTGCCTCTGGCGACGGCGAGCGTGTTTGCCGCATTGAAGAGTGGCCCGGCGCCGCCCGCCGTGGCAGCACCTGCGCAGCCGCAGATCGTGAGCGTGGCGGGATTGCTCGACTATATGCGCGCCCGCGGCAACGACCTGGAGCCGCCCGCCTGCGAGCTGCTTCCGGTGATCGTTGAGATCAAGTCGCAGCTCGCGGCTCAGCCGGACTGCCGCTTCGCTGGCATGTCGGGGAGCGGCCCCACCTGTTTTGGCATCTTCTCGAGCCCGGCGAGCGCGCGTCATGCTGCCGCGGCAATCGCCGCAGCCAGACCGGAGTGGTGGGTCGAGCCCACCATTCTCGATGGCGCGCCCTGAACCTGGGTGTGCCAGATGGGGCGAGACGGGGTCCAGCTGGATGCCAGATGGACCGATGGATTGCCAGCCCTGTTGTCCGCGAGGCTGCCCATGACCCGTGGGTCTTGCGGACCTTGACGTGGCAGATGATCTGTTGGCCCGGAGGCACGTGCGAAGCCCCCGGCCTCAGCAGGCCTTGCGGTGCGGCAAAATTGCGTCCCCCTCGGGGGGTTGCCCTTGCTCCACCCGTCAGGTCTCAGATGGTACCGCCTTCCTGGAGACCCTCCATGAACTGGCTGCTGCTCGCCGTGGTGCCTTTTTTCTTCGCTCTCAATCCGGTCATCGGCCGGGCGCTGATCGACTCTTTCGGGCCGGCGACCCTATCCGTCGTGCGCTGGTCGCTGTCGGCGGCCGTGATTGGTGTCGTCGCGGCCGTGCGCGGGCCAGCCGAGCGGTGGCAAGCGCCGCCGCTCCTCATGTTGCGCATCGCACTCCTGGGCGCCATGGGCATGGGCTTGTGTGCCTACGCCGCATTCATTGCCGCGCACACGGCCGAGGCTACCAACATCGCGCTGATTTACGGATGCGCCGCCGCGCTGGTGGCCGCCTGGGAGATCGGCGCCGGCCGCCAGCGAGCATCCCCCTCCCTGCTCTTCGGTGTCGCGGCCTGCATGTTCGGGGCGTTCTTGATCCTGACGCGCGGTCACCCTGGCATCTTGCGCGACTGGACCTTCGTGGCGGGCGATCTATGGGCGGCGGCTGGCATGCTGATGTTCGTCGTCTACACGATCGCCCTGCGTCGGGTGCCGATGGCACTCAGCGCCATGCCGCAGTTCGTCGTCATGGCCGGTGCCGCCAGCCTTGCCCTGGTGCCGTTCGCCGCCGCCGAGATCGCTGCGAGCGGGCGGCCGCCCCTAGACGAGGGGACGTTGCCGTGGCTGGCGGCGGTGGTCCTGTTTGCCGGCATCGGCGCCTTCCTTGGCTACAACATTGCGCTTGCCCGCAACGGACCGGTGCTCACGTCCGCATCACTGAGCCTGACCCCGATCTTTGCCGCCCTACTTGCGATCGCGCTGCTGGGTGAGCAGCTCTTCTGGTATCACGGGTTTGCGCTGGCTCTGGTGGTGACGGGGCTCTTGCTCATCAACCGCGGTCGGGCCGTCCCGGCAACGGGTAAGGTCTTGCCTGACAACGTGGCTCCGGTACCGAGCAAGTCGCTTAGATGGCCGCCCGATCGGCTCTTCGGCCGGTGATCAAGGGCGCTCGCGGCCGCTACGGCGTGAACTGCCGCTCCAGGCCGGTCCAGCAGTCGGCGTAGTCCTGCTCGAGGGTCTCCAGCTCGGCGGCGAACTTGGTGAGGTGCTGGGGGAAGCGGGTCTCGAACATGAAGGCCAGCGTGTTGGTGAGCTTTATGGGCTTCAGCTCGGCCTTGGTCGCGTGGTCGTAGGCGGTCTTGTCGGGCCCGTGCGGCAGCATGCAGTTGTGGAGCGAGATGCCGCCGGGCACGAAGCCCTCCGGACGCGCGTCGTACACACCATAGATGAGGCCCATGAACTCCGACATGATGTTCATGTGGTACCAGGGCGGCCGGAAGGTGTGCTCGGCCACCGCCCAGCGCTCCGGGAAGATCACGAAATCAACGTTGGCGGTGCCCTCCGTCTCCGACGGTGCGGTCAGCACCGTGAAGATGGACGGGTCGGGATGGTCGAAGGCGATGGCGCCCACCGGCGCGAAGTGGCGCAGGTCGTACTTGTAGGGCGCGTAATTGCCGTGCCAGGCCACGACGTCGAGCGGCGAGTGGCCAAGCTCGCAGACGTTGAACGTGCCGCACCACTTCACCGTGAGCCTCGACCTTTGCTCGCGGTCCTCGAACGCGGCCACGGGCGTCTTGAAGTCGCGCGCATTGGCGAGACAGTTGGCGCCGATAGGGCCTCGGTTGGGCAACGTGAACTTGGCGCCGTAGTTCTCGCACAGATAACCGCGCGCCGGCCCCTCTATCAGCTCTACCTTGAATTTCACGCCCCGGGGGATGACGCAGATTTCGCCTGGCGCCACCTCGATGCGGCCGAACTCGGTGAAGAAACGCACGCGCCCCTGCTGCGGCACCACCAGCATCTCGCCATCGGCGTTGTAGACGTAGTCACCCTCCATCGTCTGCGTGATGAGATACACGTGCGCGCCCATCCCCACCTGCGTGTTGACGTCCCCGCAGGTCGTGATCGTGCGCAGGCCGGTGAGGAAGGTGACGGGCTCGTTGGGAATGGGCAGCGGCCCCCAACGCAGCTGGCCGATAGGCCGATCGTGTTCGCCCGTCGCCGGCGCCGTCTTCCAATGGGGTAGCGCCGCCCGCTTGAAGCTTTGGGCGTGCTTGACCGACGGGCGGATGCGGTAGAGCCAGGAGCGCTCGTTGGCGCCGCGGGGCGCGGTGAACGGCGAGCCCGAGAGCTGCTCCGCATAAAGGCCGTAGGCTGCCTTCTGGGGCGAGTTCTGCCCCACAGGCAAGGCGCCCGGCAGCGCCTCCGTCTCGAAGTCGTTGCCGAACCCCGGCATGTAGCCGGCCGGCGTGGCCTGCGTCCATTGCACGGCGCGGGTCTCGTGCTTGCTCTTGCCGCCGTCTGCCATGGGTATTCTCCGTTAGCCGCCTGCCGAGCTAGCCCGTAGGGATCGAGGAAAAGAATGGGATCAAGCCGCTGGCAGCGCAAGGCCCGAAGCTCCCAACAACCCGTCGCCTCGGCGTCGGCGGAAGCTTCGACAGCGAACGGCCATTCCGGGCAAGCAAGACGATGACGAAGTTGAGCGATCGGCTTGGCCGTTGGGTTGGCAGGAAATCCCCGCACACAAATCCCCGCACAGAAATCCCGGCGATGGCTCGCTCCAACGCGCGCTGGTATGCACGGCGCCTCGCGACAGAGTTTCCCAACCCACGGGTGCAGCGCACAAATGATGCTGGCGTGAGCTCGTTGAGGCGTTGGCGCTGGGGCGGTTGCAAAGTGCTAGGCTCATTGTCCATGGGTGGCGCACGTGTCAGTGTTGGCTCGGGCCGCCAGACGGCCGCATCCCAAGGGGGGCGCATGATCAAGCCTTGGATCTTCGAGTTCCTTTACGCGCCGGATGCGCGCGGAGCGGAGGTCGCGCCACGGGCGGCCACGGCTGCGTTCGATGCCGGCGTCGCCCTCTGGCAGCGCATGGACAAGCTCGGGTTTGAGGGCATCTTCTTCAGTGAGCACCATTTCGGCCTCTCCTACAGCCCCTCGCCCAACCTGCTGATCTCGGCTGTCGCCCGCTCCACCGAGCGGCTACGCCTCGGCACCATGGGCATGGTGCTGCCGCTTTACCAGCCGTGGCGCGTGCTGGAGGAGATCGGCATGCTCGACCATCTGACGGGCGGACGGCTGGAGATCGGCTGTGCCAGTGGTATACCGCAGGAGCTGATCCAGATCGGCATGGCCGGCGAGGAGAATCGCGACCGCTTCAACGAGGCCCTGGAGATCCTCGATGCCTGGCTCGACCGACCGGTCATCTCCCATCACGGGCAGTACTGGAATTTCGACAACCTGCGCATCGTGCCGAGGCCCCTGCAGCAGCCCTCGCCGCCCAAGTGGACAACGGTGGTGAGCAACGCCTCGGCCATCAAGTCGGCCGGACGCCGGTCCAAGATTTGCACGGCCTTCGAGTCGGTGGCACGCATTAACGAGATCTTCGATGCCTACCGGGCCGAGGCCGACCGGCTCGGCATCGCCTCCAGCCCCGAGCAGCTCGCCATTCGCCGCAACATCTCGATCGCACCAAGCCAGGCTGAGGCGCGCGAGAGATCGCAGGCGGCGATGCAGGAGGCCCGCAACGTGCTGGCGGGAGACCCCCGCGTGCGCCCCAGCACGTCCTCGCTGCTGGATGCACCGGCGTCCAAGTCCGGCTCCGGCTTCTCGGTCCACGACGACGAGTTCATCGCCGGGACGCCGCCCCAGGTTGCCGAGCAAATCATCGCCCAGTGCCGCGGCTGCGGCGCCGGCCACATCCTGGCGATCCTGGGCCGCGCCGTCGACGAGCACCGCATCCGGGCGGTCGAGCTGTTCGGGCAAGAGGTGATCCCGATCCTACGCCGGGCCCGGATGGCCTAGAGGGGGTTCGACCCTTTCTCGATGGTTGGACGAAAGGGGGTCGTGCCCGATACAGTTTCCGCCGGGTGGAAACGAGCCGAAGAGGCGCCAGCGTGCAGCAGCACAACGCAGGCAGCGGCGGTCCGCAGATTGTCATCGAAGGGGTCAACCACCTCTACCGCCCGCCCGCGGGCCGTCCCGTGCTGGCCTTGGAGGATGTCTCCCTCCAGGTGCGGCCGCGCGAGTTCCTGGCGCTACTGGGGCCCTCGGGCTGCGGCAAGTCCACCCTGCTCTACCTCATCGGAGGATTTCTGCCGACCGAGACGGGCCGCATCCTCTTCGACGGTGCGCCGATCGCCGGACCCGGTCCCGACCGCGGCATCGTGTTCCAGCATTTCGCCCTGTTCCCGTGGAAGACGGTGCGCGCCAATGTGCTCTATGCGCTCGAAAAGATGGGCCCGCCGCGCGAGCAGCGGGCGAAGCGCGCGCAGAGCTTCATCGACCTCGTCGGGCTCACCGGCTTCGAGGACAGCTACCCCTCGCAGCTCTCAGGCGGCATGAAGCAGCGCACCGCCATCGCCCGAACGCTTGCCATCGACCCCAAGATCCTACTGATGGACGAGCCGTTCGGTGCGCTCGACGCCCAAACCCGCCACCTCATGCAGAGCGAGCTGCTGGCGATCTGGAGGAAGAGCCCCAAGACCGTGGTCTTCGTCACCCACGATGTGCAGGAGGCCGTCTACCTCGCCGACCGCGTGGCGGTCATGACCGCGCGCCCCGGCCGCATCAAGACCATCGTCGACATCCGCCTCGACAAGAGCGACCCCAACGTGGCCAAGTCCAGCGCCTTCATCGATACCGTGGACCAAGTCTGGGGTTTGGTGCGCGACGAGGCCATCAAGGCGCAGGAGGCCCGGCTCTCCCCGTGAGCGCCCGAGCAGCTATGCACACGCGCAAATCCCTGGCTCAAGACCTGCGGCGCCTCGGTTTGGAGGCCGGTCAGATCGTGATGCTGCACGCCTCGGTTCGTGCCGTGGGTCCCGTCATCGGCGGACTTGACGAGATACACCTTGCCGTGGCGGACGCGGTCGGTGCTTCCGGCACAGTGATGATGTTCGTTGGCTGCCAGGAAGGCTTCGACGATGTCGGCAGGGGCCTATTGTCACCCGAGGAGGAAGCAGCGATCCTCGCTCACCAGCCTGCCTTCGACTTCCAGCATTCCAGAGCCGCGCGCGCCTTCGGCACGCTTGCGGAATTGTTTCGCTCCTACCCGGGCACGATCTGCAGTCGCGGCATTTGCGGTCGAATGGCAGTGCGGGGATGTCGCGCCGATTGGCTGATCGCTGACCAGCCTTGGAACTACGGGCTTGGTCGCGGCTCTCCTCTGGACAAACTTTGCCAGGCGGGCGGAAAAGTGCTTCTCATCGGGTCGGATCGTGATGAGGTCACGCTCCTTCACTATGCGGAACATATCGCACCGTTCGCGGATAAACGGGTAGCGCGCTACAAGGTCCCGGTCTTGCGCGAGGGAAAGCGGACGTGGTTGGATTGTGAGGAGTTCGACACGAGTGGGAAGGGTGTCCATCCGAATTGGCCGCCGAAGGCGTTTGCCAGCATCGTGGATGACTTCATCTCGAAGTCGGGGGGAATACCAAACTGTAGCGTGGGTCGTGTCGGGCTCGCTGAGAGCGTTCTTATAGATGCGCAAGGCCTTGTGTCCCACGCTCTGCCGATCATGATAGCGTGGGCGCGAGACGCTTCGCTTGGCGAGCGCGCACCCTGAGCTGCGTGCGATCTCTGCCGGAAGGAGCACGTCGAGGTCGTGAGCCTCCTCATTCGGTACTTGCCCCTTGTCTTTCTGGCCGCCGGCTGGGAGCTTGCCGCACGCCTGGGCCTCATCTCCCAGCTGGCGCTGCCGCCGCTGAGCCATGTGGCACTGGCCTGGCTGGAGATGCTCAAGAGCGGCGAGCTCCTCGCCAACGGCGCGTCCTCGCTGTGGAGGGGCGGGGCCGGCCTCGGGCTCGCCATTGTCGTGGGTGCTGCGCTCGGCATCGCCATGGCGTGGTGGCAGCCCGTCAACGCCGCCCTCGGCCCGCTGGTCGAGGTGCTCTATCCGATGCCCAAGTCGGCGCTGATCCCCGTCACGGTGCTGTGGCTAGGGTTCGGCGACGGCTCCAAGATCCTGCTCATCTTCTTGGGCTGCATGCTGCCCGTGACGCTTGGCGCCTTCAACGGCGCCCGCGGCAGCGACCAGGCGCTCGTCTGGTCGGCGCGCAGCATGGGCGCGAGCCCTTTGCGCATGCTCTGGGACGTGGTGGTGCCAAGTGCCCTGCCGGAGATGCTCAACGGCATCCGCACGGCGCTGGCGCTCGCCTTCATCCTGCTGGTCAGCGCCGAGCTGATCGTGGCACGCGAGGGGCTCGGCTACCTGATCGGCTTCCTCGGCGCCAACGGCACCTACGATGCCATGTTCGCAGTGGTGCTGACCGTCGCGTTCCTCGGATTCGCCGCCGACCGCGCCTATCAGACCCTCATGCACAGGCTGCTGCGATGGCGCGAGTAGCGGATATCGCCTTCCAGACAACGGCCTTACGCGCGGCGCGCAGCGTTGGCCGGGCCCTCGCCCGCGCGACC
>JAFMSC010000175.1 GCA_017353825.1 Hyphomicrobiaceae bacterium
CCCGTGATCAGGATGTGCTTACCCTGCACGAAGGTCTCCCCAAGTTGGTTGCCGGCGTTAGGCCTTCCACTTTATGGAACAGCCAACCGACGGGACCTGGTCTGATGGCGTCGCGCCGGCCGCGATCGCGCGCATAGCCTCGACTAATTCTCGGCGCGCCGTCGAGGGGATCGGGGCCGTCCGGCCCTCGTCGAGGCGGCCCCGATATCTCAGCTTGCGCTCCTTGTCGTAGCCGAAGAAATCGGGCGTGCAGAGCGCACCGTAGGCCCGCGCCACCAGCTGGTCGTCGTCATGCAGGTACGGAAACGGGAAGGCGTGCGTCTTGGCAAAACGCTGCATGTTCTCGAAGGAGTCCTCGGGGTAGGCTTTGGCATCGTTGGAGCAGATCGCCGCGAAGCCGATATCCTCGGCCATCAGAGCTTTGGCATCCCGTACGAGGCGGTCGATGACGGCTTTGACATAGGGGCAGTGATTGCAGATGAACACGATCACCGTGCCCTGGCGGCCCTCGATATCGTTGAGCGCATAGCTCTTGCCGTCGGTTGCCGGCAGGCGGAACGTCGGCGCCACCGATCCCAGTCCGGTCGATACAGCAGTTGCGGCCATGATGCTCACTCCCTCATCCAGCCACCAACGTAGGCTCGCCTTTCACACCAATGCCAGGGGCGGAGATCAGCGCCTTCTCGGGTTTCCTGCGTCTGCCTTCCGTATCGCCCTTTGCGAGGTCGCTCCGTTAGCTTTTGGCAACGCCCCTGAGCTCCCCTCTCATCCTGATGCATAAGGTGGCTCGCGGCAACGAGGATCGAGGGCGACATCGTCTTGAGCGTCGAGGTTTCGCGTCACCGTCTCGATGGCGCTTCATTTGCGGCATAGCGGTTCGCGATCGCGGTAGACGCTGCCGTGCTCGGTAACGAGTAGGCCTTGCGAGAACTCGGCTGGCAGCCAGATGATGTGGTCGAGGTTGGACCGCGCCTCGGCCGTGCCTACCCTGCTGCGTGCCCAATCGCTTGGGCTGGCCGACGGGCACCGGCCGCGCCCACGGCCTGGCGCCGCAGGAACCAACGGCCGTCAAGACTCTGGGACGGCCGACGCAACGAGCTTGGCACGCGCAGCTGGTTTCCCCTTCGGCTGGGGCGCAAACCCCAGCATCGTCGGGTCTCGATGCGGCAATCTCGGCGCGCAGTGGTGGGCGCATGGCGATACCAACTTCGACGAACGCGCTGCCCCGTTGCAGTTCGATGACGAGTGGGAACCGTCAAGCCGCGTCGTTGCACCCTACAACGGCATCATGAGCTCGAGTCATACCTGAGGCGGTGCGGGTCTCCCCGCGGCAATCTGCCGAGGCTGGAAGCGCTCATCATCCCTTGGCCGCTTGCGGGTGGTGTCCGCGTCGAACTGCCAAGCGGGCGTGTGTAGAACCTACGCCCCGCCAGCACGAAGGGGTCCCGAAGGGCGCCCGCTCCTGCCAATGGAAGGCATGCCATAGCGCCACCGGAACCCGCCAACGTCTTCCTCCCCCGCGGTCGTCTCCGTGGCCTGCGCACAAGCCCATCGCCTATGACCTTGATCGTTCGGAGCTCGCCCGTGGATCTGATCTTCAGGGGCAAGGGGGCATCCGCAGATCAAAGACCACCTGACGCCGGCGATTCCGGGCAATAATAGAAGTCCCTGCCGTTGATGTTGTTAGGGAGAATTGACGCCTGGCATGCGAAGGGCCGGCAGGAGTGGGACCGCTCCTCATGCAGCCTGCGAGATCACCACTGACGGAAGCCGCATACGCGGCGTCCTCTGCTCCACCAGCAGGACCAGCGTCGGCGGGGCCCAAAGCCCCAGGCGCGCCTGCGGCGCCTGCGGTGTGGCGGGGGACCAAACTGGGCCTGTTGCACCACGTCATCACCGTCCTCCGACCGGCGTGCCCCCTGAGGCAGAGGCGCCGCTTCAGCAACCTCGACGTCTAAGCCCGCGCCGATTGTGGCTGCAGCTGCAGCCCCGAACATGAGCGTCAACAGCCCACGGCGATCCACGCAGTCCATGGGTTTGCTCCAAGGAAGTGGCCAAGACCTGCAGCTCGACGAGTACGCGATTGTGAACAGTGTTTGCATCAGTGAAATGCCGTATTTCAGGGCACGGCGATTGCGTGACAAGCGGTGTCTTTCCCCCTTGCGCTGAGGGATTGTCCCAATGTCGGCCACGGTGCGCCACCGCGTAAGCTTGCCCGCTTACTCAAGTCGAGGAGGATTACATTTGATGCCCAAGCTCCTGCTTCTGACCGTCGGGACAGCAGCGCTGCTGTCGGCTGCGGCGATGCTCACGCCGCCGGCCGAGGCAACCATGTCGATGGCGACCGCAGGCATGCAAGTCGCAGTCGACAACGCGACCCTCGTCGAACAAACCCGCATGGCTTGCACACACCGTCGCGTGTGCCGCCCAGGCGCCGGCTGCGCATGGAGGAAGGTGTGCAAGCGCTGGTAGCTCGGCCGATGGCTCACGGCGCAATTTGAGCGTACCTGCCTTCGGCTGCAGCGGGCGCTCGCTTGGCAGGCGCACGGACTGAGCTTGCCGCCCCAGCCGGCTGCCGACGGCGCTCTCGTGGGGCCTGCGCGCTTAGTCCCTCGATCGGGGCGTTGGCAACGCCGGCGGCAATGTCAGGTCGCAGCAACTGATCCAATCCACAGGAGGTCGTCCATGGAGCGGACAATGAAGGCGGCGGTGGTTGAGGGGTTCGGCAGGCCGCTCACGATCGAGGAAGTCGACGTGCCACGCCCCGCCGGCCACGACGTCCTGGTCAAGGTCGAAGCCTGCGGGGTGTGCCATACCGATCTGCACGCGGCCGAGGGTGACTGGCCGGTGAAGCCCCGTCTCCCGTTCATCCCGGGCCATGAAGGCGTCGGCTATGTGGTCGCTGTTGGCGCCGATGTCGTCCACGTCAAGGCGGGCGATCGTGTAGGAATTCCCTGGCTTTATTCGGCGTGCGGGCATTGCGAGCACTGCCTCGGCGGCTGGGAGACGCTGTGCGAAGAGCAGAAGAACACCGGCTACTCTGTCAACGGCAGCTTTGCCCAGTACGCTCTGGCCGATGCCGACTACGTGGGCCACCTCCCGAGCAACATCGGCTTCGTCGAAGCCGCCCCGGTGCTGTGCGCCGGCGTGACCGTGTACAAGGGCCTCAAAGTGACCGACACCAAGCCGGGCAACTGGGTGGTCATCTCCGGCATCGGCGGCCTGGGCCACATGGCTGTGCAATACGCCAAGGTGATGGGCCTCAACGTAGCCGCCGTGGACGTGGACGATGCCAAGCTCGACTTGGCCAGGCGGCTGGGCGCGAGCGCGACCGTCAACGCCGTCACCACCGATCCGGTCGCCTACCTCAAGAAGGAGATCGGCGGCGCCCATGGCGCCCTGGTCACAGCGGTCTCGCCCAAGGCCTTTGAGCAGGCGATCGGCATGGTCCGCCGCGGCGGCACGGTTTCGCTCACCGGGCTGCCGCCGGGACAATTCCCGCTGGACATCTTTGGCGTGGTGCTCAATGGCATCACCGTGCGTGGTTCGATCGTTGGTACGCGCCTCGACCTGCAGGAATCGCTGGACTTCGCCGCGCAGGGCAAGGTGGCGGCGACGGTCGCCACCGACAAGCTGGAGAACATCAACGATGTCTTCGCGCGCCTCCACGAGGGTCGCGTCGAGGGTCGCGTGGTATTGGACCTGGCGGCGTGATCCGACGAGCCTCGCCACGTATCGGCAGAGCCGTGAAGGTTCCGAGGTTCCGAATCACAGTCCTGGGCGCTTTGGGGGAGCATATGGCCGCGGAGTAACGACATGCTCGAGCTCAACCCCAGATTCCGTCCGGTCAAGCGGCTATCCGGTTACCTTCCGCTGGAGGATCTTGGGTTGATCGGCGACGGCGCGACCGTCGCTCTGATCGGCCGAGACGGCAGCGTGCCGTGGCTGTGCATCCCAGACTGCGACGCCGAGCCGCTGTTCTGCGACCTGCTGGACCATATCAAGGGCGGACACTTCAACGTCACTCCCGAGGGGCTATTGGAGGCCCGCCAAAGATACGAAACCGACACCGGCGTGCTGGCGACCGAATTGCGGACCACCACCGGCCTGGTGCGGATCACGGACGCGCTGGTTCTGCGTTCGAGGGCCGACCTCACTGAGGATGCTCCGGCCGATCGTGGGGAGCTGGTGCGGTCTGTCATGGTCCTGGCGGGCAGCGCTCGGATCGAGGTGACGGTTGCGCCGCGCGGCGGCGCGCAGGCGCACCCAGCCTTCAGCGGCCTGGAGCTACGCACCTTCTACCGACCGGACCTGCGCCTGCACCTTCGGGCCAATCGTCCGTTGACCGGTCTCAAGAGCATCCACGAGCTCGCGGAGGGAGACCGGCTGGACCTAGTGCTGTCGTGGGGACGCTTTCACCGCCATCACCGGTTCGATGCCGACGCCATGCTGCGTGAAACGGCCGAAGCGTGGCGCCGATGGATGACGAACCTCCGCTATGATGGTCCTGAGGAGGCGATGGTCCGGCGGGCAGCGATCACCCTGAAACTGTGCGATCACTGGGTCAACGGCTCCCTGGTCGCGGCCCCCACGTCGTCCTTGCCGGCTCCGGTGGGCGGGGTCCGCAACTGGGACTACCGCTACGCCTGGATCCGCGACGCGGCGTTCGCGGTGTTTGCGCTGCGCCGCATCGGCTTCGCCAATGAGGCCGACGCGTTCCTCGGCTGGGTCCTGGATGCGTTCGAGCAGAGCCGCTGGCCCCGGATCATGTATACGCTCGCCGGTGGACCGGTGCCCGATGAACGGGAGGACGCTGAGCTTGCCGGCTACCGGAACTCGGCACCGGTCCGCTGGGGCAATGGTGCGGTCGACCAGCGCCAGCACGACGTCTATGGCGAGGTGCTCGATTGCGCGCACCAATGGGTCCGCGGCGGCGGGCAGCTCGAGCCCGCCCTATGGAGCAGGCTGGCCGCATTGGCCGAGGCCGCCAAGCGCACCTGGCGACAACCGGACCAGGGCATCTGGGAAATCCGCAGCGAGGGACGGGTGTTCACCTACTCGGCGGCCCTGTGCCAGGTCGCCCTCGACCGTGCCGCCACCATAGCCGAGCGGCTCGGCCTACCCGCCCCCGTCGCCCAGTGGCGAGCCGGGGCCGCGACCATCCGCGCCGACATCCTTGAAGAGGCGTGGGACGATGATACCCAGACGCTGTGCGAGCACCTCGGCGGCGGCGGCGTGGACGCCAGCCTGCTGGCGCTGCCGTTACGCCACGTCATACCCGCCGACCACCCCCGCATGGTGGCCACGACCAGGGCCATTGCCGACCGCCTCGGAGCGGGCGGCGGTCTCCTCTACCGCTACCGGCACCACGACTCGCCCGACGGCATACTCGGCGACGAGGGCGCCTTCCTGCTGTGCAGCTTCTGGCTCGTGGACAACCTGGTCGCCCAAGGGCGCCTCGACGAAGCTGAGAACCTCTACGCCTCACTGTGTGCGCGGGCAAGCCCGCTCGGCCTACTGTCCGAGCAGATCGACCCGTCGACGGGTGAGCTCACCGGCAACTTCCCGCAAGCTTTCAGCCACATCGGCGTGATTGCCAGCGGGGTCACACTGGCCCGAGCGAGGGCAGGAAGAGGACATGATCCGCAAGCTGGCCATACTCGGGGCGACCGGTGATCTCACCGCGCGCTACCTCCTGCCGGCACTAGCCGCTTTGCGCGCCGCCGGTGAGCTGGGTGACGCCTTTCAGCTCGTAGCGGTCGGCCGCGAGAACTGGACCAACGAGACGTTCAGGAATTGGGCGGCAACCCAGCTCGACCGGCATGCCAAGCAGCTTCCCGCGCCAGCGAGGCATGCCGTGGTGGCCAACGCGCGCTACTGGGAAGGGGATGTCACCAATCCCTCCAGCATGGCCGCCGTCGTCCAGGGTCGCGAGGCCTTGGCGGCCTACCTGGCGCTCCCACCCTCCGTCTTCCCCGGGGCGGTGACAGCCCTCAATCGTGCGGGCACAGCGCCAGGCAGCATCGTCGTTTTGGAGAAGCCGTTCGGCCAAGACTTGCGCGAAGCGGCCGAGCTCAACCGTCTTCTGTCCAAGCTCTATCCCGAGCAAGCGATCTTTCGCGTTGACCACTTCCTGGCGATGACCACCGTCCAAAACATCCTGGGGACGAGGCTCGTCAACCGCGTCCTCGAGCCGATCTGGAATAGTGCCCATATCTCCCGAGTGGACATCATCTGGGATGAATCTCTGGCGCTCGAGGGCAGAGCCGGCTACTACGATGGCGTCGGAGCGCTCAAAGACATGCTGCAGAACCATCTCCTGCAGCTCTTGTGCTTGGTCGCCATGGAGCCGCCGATCAGCCTCGGTGACCGCGATCTGCGCGACCGCAAGGTTGACGTTCTACGTTCCGTTCGCCCATTGAGCCTTGAAGAGGCGGCCCGCCGGACCTGCCGCGCCCGCTACTCGAGCGGGCAAATCGGTGAACGAAGGGTGCCTGCCTACACCGAGGAAGACGGCGTGAACGCCGAACGGCGGACAGAGACCTTCGCCGAAGTGCACTTCGAACTCGACAATTGGCGCTGGGCCGGCACGATGTTCCGGCTCCGAACCGGCAAGGCGCTGGGCCGCGACAGGAAGGAGGTCGCCGTTCACTTCCGACCCGTACCCCACCATCCCTTCGAACACCAGGGACGGGCACGATCCAATGTGCTCCGGTTCGGGCTCGAACCCGAAAGCGTGGTCCTGGAGCTGACCGGTACTGGCCCGAGCACGGATTCGCTGGTGCCACTCGTCCTCGCAACCCGTCTCGAACCGGCCGAGCTGCCGCCTTACGCGCGGCTGCTTCTCGACATCCTCAGAGGCAACTCCGCTCTATCGATCCGAGCCGACGAGGCTGAGGAGTCCTGGCGCGTCGTCACTCCCGCACTTGAGGCTTGGTCGAAGGAGCTGGTTCCGCTCCAGGAGTACCCCGCCGGCTCGGACGGGCCATCGCGGCCGCCATCCTGAAGTATGCGTGCTCTGCCAAGGCGGCAAGGGATGGCCGTTCTCGGCGGGATGGCTACGGAGAGACTGGCAGCTTGCAGCGCGGAGAGCAGAGGAAGGGCCACATGAAAACGAAGGAGTGCGCAAGACCCAAGGGTACGATTCTGATCGCGGACTACGACTTCGGCGACCTGGACATCGAGCGCAGCATCATCGAGGGCGCGGGGTTCGCGCTTGTCGCCGCGCAGTGCAAGAGCGAAGATGAAGTCATTGAAAACGGACGTGATGCCGACGGCGTCCTTGCCCAATATGCGCCGATTCGCGCACGCGCCATCAACGCCTTCACGCGCTGCCGCGTGATCGCCCGATACGGCACCGGCGTCGATATTGTTGATGTCGACGCCGCCACACGTCGCGGCATCCAGGTCACGAATGCGCCGAACGAATGGTGTGCCGAGGAGGTTGCCGACCACGCCGTCGCGCTCTGGCTCGCGGCTGCCCGAAAGATCTGCGAGTACAACGACGCAGTCCGGCGGGGCGAATGGCGCTGGCAAACAGGCCATCCTATCTGGCGCATCCGCGGGCGCGTTTTCGGCTTGATGTCCTTCGGCGCAATCGCGCGCAGCATCGCGGAACGCGTGAAGCCATTCGGCGTCGACATTTGGGCGTATGACCCATTCCTTGATCCGACCGAGATCGAAAAGCGAAATGTGCGAGCCGTATCCTTGGATCGGCTTATCGAAGCCGCGGACTATCTGCTCATCCAGGCGCCGCTCACGCCGCAGACCCGCCACTTGTTCAATCGGCAGACGCTGCGGCGGATGAAGTCGACCGCCATCCTCATCAACACGGCGCGTGGTCCGATCGTTGAGGACGCGGCAATCCACCAGGCGCTCACCGAGGGATGGATTGCCGGTGCGGCGTTCGACGACATCGAGGAGGAGCCCGCCAAAAAGCGGGACTGGCGCCCGACTAACCCGCTGTTTCTGCTACGCAACGCGATCATCACACCGCACGCCGCATACTACTCCGAGGAATCGGTCGGCGCCGT
>JAFMSC010000176.1 GCA_017353825.1 Hyphomicrobiaceae bacterium
CGCCGAGGAGAAGCAGGCGCTGCTGGAGGCCGCCGACCTCAAGTCTCGAGCCGAGATGCTGGTGGCGCTCGCCGAGATGGAGATCGCCGCCGGCAGCCGCGACCCCGGCTCCACACTGCAGTAGGCAAAGCGCGATGCAGGGAGAGCAACAGACCGACGCCGTGGTGGCGTACGACGCGCAGAGGGAGGCCTCGGCGCGCCCCGACCGACGCATGCTCACCATGCTGGTGTGCCCCTCGACTCGCACCGAGCTGATCTACGACGCCGCCCGCCAGGAGCTCATCAGCCGCGCCGCCCGCCTCGCCTTTCCCATCCGCGCTGGTGTCCCCGTCATGACCCCAGACGAGGCACGCCAACTGGATGACGACGAGCTGCGCGCCCTGGCAAAGCGCTGCGGGCCTTCGAACCCTGCTCCCTAGCATCGCTCGTGTCGAGCGGCAGCGCCTAGGGCGCGAGCAATCGTCCATCCCAAATCCGCAGCACGTCAGGCCGCGGGATCGCCCGGTTCCCGGCGCCTGGTGCCGGCATATAGACATCGTGCACTGCAGGAGCGAGAAGGAGGCGCGGTCGGTGCTGGAAGCCATCCGAGCACGCTTTGCAGAGTGCGGTCTTGAGCTTCATCCAACGAAGATCAAGATCGTCTCCTGCAAGGATGCTGACCCGTCGGGGGAGTACGTCACGTTCGATTTTCTGTATAGCGTTGATTGCACATTGGGGGGATGCCGACATGCGCGCAATCATCCAAACCGTGATGGGGACGCCGCCGTGGGTGTGGGCGCTGCTGGCATTGCTCCTCTACCTCGGCATCCGCGCCCTGCGGCCGACGACGGCCCCGCTCTGGCGGGTTGCGATCCTGCCGACGGTGTTCCTGAGCTGGGGCCTCTACAGTCTCGTCACCATGCACAGCTTCAAAGCGCAGCGCATCCTTCCTTGGCTTGCTGCGTTGGCCGCCGGGATGATCATCGGCAGCCTGATGGCCGACCGCCAGACGATCAAAGCCGACAAGGTGCGCCACCTCGTCAAGATCCCGGGCAGCCCGCTGACGCTCGTCCTCGCTCTGCTCATCTTCGCGATCAAATACGTGTTCGGCGCCCTGCATGCCGTCCGGCCGGCGCTCTTCGCCCACCCATGGCTCTGGCTGACGGAGCTCGCGGTCGCGGGCGTGCTGACCGGCATGTTCATCGGCCGCTTCGCCGGCCTGGCCCGCCAGTTCCACGCAGCACCTCATGAGAATTTGGGGCCGCAGGTTGGTTCAAGCGAGGCCCACACCCAGCGTCTTTAGTGCGCCGAGCCGGATCTGCTCGGGCCATTCGGCGCCAAGGTGATATCGAGCGAGGCTGTGGCATAAATCGCTTGTGCGTACCGCGGCAGATGTGCCGGCGCGAGGTGATAGACCGGCCGTCACCCCCCCCGCTGGAAGCCCTGAAGAGCCTCCGGGCAAATGAAGGTGCTCGGAACCTGACAAGGGACTGCTCATCGGCGGTGGGTCAAGCCAAGCGCAACCCCAACCTACGAGGACGCCCCGATCGCCGCATTGAGCGCCGGCAGCACCTTCTCGGCCATCAGCACCATCGAGCGGCGGCCGAGGTCGCGGTCGAGCCAGTCCTTGCCGGCATAGAGTAGGGTGCCGAAGTCACCGACCTCCCCGCGCAGGGCCAGCAGATCCTCGGCGACCTTCTTGGGTGAGCCCTGGATCACCAGCTTGTCCATGACGCCGTCGACCGTGACGGCGTCGTCCGGCATGTCGCGGTGTTCCTTGAACGCCTCGGCCCGGCCGGCCACCTTCAGCTTGGTGATGAGGTTGTGGTAGTAGAGCCGGTACGGACTGTTGGGCGCGGTCACGTACGCGCGGGCGGTGTTGTCGTCGTCGGCCACGAAGATCGAACGCGCCACGCGCCAGTTCGCCGGGTCCGCCGGCCGCCCACCCCGTTCGCAGCCCTCCACGTACTTGGGCCAGTGGCTCTTGACCCAAATCGGCATCAGGAAGTTGGCCGAGATCGGCTCCCAGCCGCGCACGGCCGCCTCCGTTACGCCTTTGGAGAAGGGCGCCACCACCGTCACAACGATGGGCGGGTGTGGCTTCTGCAGCGGCTTGGGCAGAATACCCTGGCCGATGTCGGCCATCAGCGTGCGCTGGGTGGAAATGCGCCAGTACTTGCCCTCGATGTTGTAGGGTGGCTCGCCGGTCCAGATCGCCAGCACCTGATTGATCGCCTCCACGAACATCTCGTTGCGGTTGGCGTTCAGGTTACCGAACGCCTCCGCATCCGACATGAGCCCGCCCGGCGAGATGCCGAAGATGAGGCGCCCGTCCAGCAGGTGGTCGAGCATGGCGATGCTGGAGGCGACCGCAGCGGGGTGGTTGTTCGGCATGTTGACGGTACCGGTGCCGAGCCTGATGCGCTTGGTGGCATCCGCCAGCGTGGCAATGAAGGTGACGCACGAAGTGATGTTCTCCGCCGCGTCCGTCACGTGCTCGCCGACATAGCCCTCCACGAAGCCCAGCTCGTCGGCCAGGATGAAGGCCTCGCGGTCCTCGCGGAGCGACTGGCGCCAGTCCTTGCCGACCGGATGAATCGGCATGGTAAAGAAGCCGAGCTGCATGGATCAGGCTTTCCCGATGTTTGCGATTTTCCGAACTCTGGTTTCTGTTGTTTTGTTTACTTGATGGCTTGCGGGTTGATGGGGGAGCCGGTGGCGCCCGGGATGACCAGCGGCGCGCCGCAGAAGAAGAACTCGTAGACTTTGTCGGTCGCGCAGTCCTCGGCCAGCTCCTTCAAGTCGAACATCTCGCCCATGTAGAGGCCCATGGCCGGGATCACCACCCAATGCCAGGGCTGGTTCACGTCGGGCGTCTCGTTGGGCCGCACCTCCACGCCCCAGGTGTCGGAGCACACGCCAGCCACTTGCTTCTCGTAAAGCCAGTAGCAGCTCTCGAACTTGAGGCCAGGCGCATCGCCGCCCGCGTAGGTTCCCCAGTCGCCGCGCTTGCGACAGGCCTCCATCTGACCCGTGCGTATAATGACGAAGTCGGCCTTGCGGATCTCCACGTTCTGGGCAGCGGCGCAGGCCTCCAGCTCGTCATTGGAGATGCCGTAGCCGTCCGCCAACGTTTCGACACCCTTGAATCGGGCGATGTCGAGCAGCACGCCACGGCCCACCAGTTTGTCCTTGGCGTGCTCGATACCGAGCACGCCAAGGCCGTTGCAATCAACCAAGGAAGCGTCATGCCCGTTGTATGTCTTGCCTTCGTAGAAGATATGGCCCAACGAATCCCAATGCGTGGCCGACTGGATCGGCATGTTGATGGCGTCGTCGGCATAGGCCAGCCGCGGCTGGCGTCCGGCCAGGGCGTCGGTGCCGGTGGCGAGCATGGTGTGGATCGGATTCCAGCGCTTGCCGAACAGGCCGCGCTGCGGGCCGCTCTGGCCGAGCGGGATGCCCAGCGCGAAGGTCTTGCCGCGCTTGACGAGCCCGGCCGCACCCACCACGTCGGCAGGGCTGACGTGGTTGAGCGTGCCGATCTGGTCGTCCTTGCCCCAGCGTCCCCAGTTGGACAGCGCTCTAAAGGCCTCGTCCACGGCTGCCCGGGAGACCTTGATGTTCCGGCTGGAGGATTGCCCTGGCATGTTCCACCCCTGGCTCTGCGAGGCGCTGGCTCGCGTCGGTCCTTAGCGCATTTTGCACGGCCGGCCCGGCATTGCCAGTGACTGGGAAGGGCGTTTTCATGGGGAGAAATCGGCTACCTTCAGTCACGCGCCGCGATCCCCCTCGATGCAAGGACGCGCCGTGATTGCGCCACCACCTCACGGGGATGTCCAAGGGCCAGCCCACCAACCACAGCTGACATCGACAAGGCGCGGGCCTCTGCCCCGCGCGCCACCGGTCCGTCAAGCTGCGGCGGGAGCTGGAGGAGAAACCGGTTCAACCCAGTGGTGGGGAGCGTGCCGGTGTCGGAGGCCGTGCTGGTGTCGGGGACCGATAAGGTGGGCGTCTGTCAGCTGATGATTGCCGCTGATGGGTCCCAGCGGTGATTGCCGCCGGCAAGCGCTCACCGTTCACCGCCAGGTGCCCGACTATGCTCGGACCTGTCTCAGCCACGGCAAGGCGCGGAACGACTTCGAGGACGGCACCATCATCGGCGGGCCCTCCCCGGCCACACCAAGCCCCTCAACGACGGCTCCGGCGAGTGCATAGTGCGCACGGCGTCGAGGGCATCGCCGACACCGACATGCTCTTCACGACAGTGGAGCTCCTCACGAGCGCCGCCTCGCCGCTGCCCCTGCTGGACGGGGGCGGCTCAAGCGGCAGCGGCACCCATTCGCCAATCGCGTGGCGTGAGGTGCCAGGGAAGCTCGTCTTCGGCTCGAGCCCCCTTCGAGCGCCCTGACAGCCCGTTCACCCCGTGACGAAACCTGGCAGACCCTCCCACAACCACTGGTTGAGCGCTTGTGGGTCCTGCGAAAGTGGTTCGGACTTTCCTGGAGCGGGTGGACCCCGTAGGGACAGAAATACCCGCCGCGATAGGGCCAAGTGCCGACACAATCGAACAAATATCGAACAAAATCGCATCTCGGATCGGTGCCGACCCTCCAAAACCTTGACCAGCTCAGGCGGTATCGGCCATTAACGCCGCTCCTGCGGCGGCAAAGCTTAGAGACTGAGCCATGTCCTCCACGAAGGCGAGCGAACGCTACAACGCACCCGTGCGTGAGAAGCACTGGCAGAAGGTGTGGGAGGAGCGCGGCACCTTCCGGACCGAGGAGAGAAGCAGGAAGCCGAAGCGCTATCAGCTTGAGATGTTCCCCTATCCATCGGGGCGCATCCATATGGGACACGTTCGCAACTACACCCTGGGCGACGTGATCGCCCGCTACATGCGCGCCAAGGGCTACAACGTGCTGCACCCCATGGGCTGGGACGCCTTCGGCCTGCCCGCGGAGAACGCCGCCATCGAGCGCAAGGTCCACCCAGCCAAGTGGACCTACGAGAATATCGACACCATGCGGGCGCAGCTCAAGGCCATGGGGCTGTCGCTGGACTGGAGCCGGGAGTTCGCCACCTGCGATCCCAACTACTACGTGCACCAGCAGCGGCTGTTCCTGGATTTCCTGAAGAAGAAGCTGGCCTACCGCGGGCCGGCCAAGGTCAACTGGGATCCGGTGGACCAGACCGTGCTCGCCAACGAGCAAGTGATCGACGGGCGCGGCTGGCGCTCCGGCGCTGCCGTGGAGCAGCGCGAGCTGACGCAGTGGTTCTTCAAGATCACGGCCTACGCCGATGAGCTGCTCCGCGCGCTTGACGGTTTCGGCGGCAAATGGCCGGATTTCGTTCGCACCCAACAGCGCAACTGGATCGGCAGGTCCAGCGGTGCCAGCATGAAGTTCGCGCTCGAAGGCGGCAAGCTGCCGAAGAAGCTGGCCACCCTGGAGGTCTTCACGACGCGCCACGACACGATCTTCGGCGCCTCCTTCATGGCCATCTCGCCCGAGCACCCGCTCAGCACCCACCTCGCCGCCAAGAACAAGGATCTAGCGGCCTTCATCGAGGAGTGCCGCAAGATCGGCACCAGCGAGGAGGCGCTGGCCAAGGCCGAGAAGAAGGGCTTCGACACCGGCATCCTCGCCGTGCACCCGTTCGAGCCGGACGTGAAGCTGCCCGTCTATGTGGCCAATTTCATCGTCATGGGCTACGGCACCGGCGCCATCTTCGGCTGCCCCGCACACGACCAGCGCGACCTCGATTTCGCCCGCAAGTACGGCCGCCCCGTGATCCCCGTGGTGCTACCGCCGGGGGCCGACCGCGCCACGTTTGCGATCAGCGATGAGGCCTACGATGGCGACGGCACGCTGATCAACTCGAAGTTCCTCGACGGGCTCGGCATCGAGGCGGCCAAGGACAAGATCGCGAGCCTGCTGGAAGAGCGAGGCATTGGCGCGCGCAAGGTCAACTACCGCCTACGTGACTGGCTGATCTCGCGCCAGCGCTACTGGGGCTGCCCGATTCCCGTCATCCACTGCGAAACGGACGGCATCGTGCCGGTGCCCCTCGACCAGCTGCCGGTGACGCTGCCGAAGGATGTGGCCTTCGACAAGCCGGGCAACCCGCTCGACCACCACCCCACCTGGAAGCACGTCACGTGCCCCAAGTGCGGGCAGCCGGCCGTGCGCGAGACCGATACCATGGACACCTTCGTGGACAGCTCCTGGTACCAGTTCCGCTACACCGCTCCCAAGGCCAAGACGCCCACCGACAAGAGAGCCCTGCAATACTGGGTGCCGGTGGACCAGTATATCGGCGGCAAGGAGCACGCGGTGCTGCACCTGCTCTACGCCCGCTTCTTCACCCGCGGAATGAAGGCCACCCGGCACGTCGCCATCGACGAGCCGTTCGCGTCCGTGTTCACGCAAGGCATCGTCGTGCACGAAACCTACCAGAGCGAGAACGGTGACTGGCTGATGCCCTCAGAGGTGAGGATCGAAGGCGAGGGAGCGCAGCGCAAGGCCACGTCCATCGCCACCGGCCGCCCGGTGACGATCGGGCCGATCGAAAAGATGTCCAAATCCAGGAAGAACGTGGTGGACCCCGACGACATCATCGCCCACTACGGCGCCGACACGGCGCGGCTGTTCATCGTCTCCGACAGCCCGCCGGACCGCGACATCACCTGGACCGAGGCCAGCGTCGCTGGTGCCGGCCGGCAGATCCAGCGCATCTCGCGCCTGATCGACCAGGTTGCGGAGCGGCGCGCGCCGAAGCCCAACGGGTCGCCGCCCAGCCTGGGGCCGGAGGCTGAGGAGCTGCGCCGAACCGCTCACAAGGCACTGAACACTGTTAGCCAGAGCATCGAGGGCCTGCGCTACAACGTCGGCGTTGCCCAGATCTACGAGCTCACCCACGCCATCCAGGCAGCATTGGACAAGTCCGTTGATAAGTCGGGGGACGGCCTCGATTGGGCGATCCGGGAGGCCGCCGAGTTGCTGGTGCAGCTGGTGGGTCCGATGGTGCCGCATCTGGCAGAGGATTGCTGGGAGCGGCTTGGATACAACACTCTGCTGGCCGATCAGCCCTGGCCCGAGCCCGACCCGGCGTTGCTCGTTGACGATCAGATTACGATTGCCGTACAGGTAAATGGCAAGAGGCGCGATGAGCTCATCATTTCCCGCTCTGCGTCCAAGGCCGACATCGAGGCGGCGGCGCTCAAACTGGAAAGCGTCACGCGGGCCTTGCAGGGGAAGCCGGTGACGAGGGTCATTGTCGTACCGCAGAGGATCGTCAATGTCGTCGCATGACAGCGATCGGGCTTTCGCCGGGACGTCGCGATGGCTTGCCCGGTGCGGCGGGCCGGTTGTGCTTTTAATGGCGGCGGCTCTGACAGGGTGCGGCGATGTGAGCTTGCGTCCCCTCTACGGGTCGTCGGCCAGCGGCGCGCTGGTCACCGACCGCCTGAAGGAGGTGGACTTCGCGCCGATCCCGGGCCGCGTGGGGCAGCGAATCCGCAATGAGCTGGTGTTTCAGAGCACGGGTGGTGGCAACGCTTTGCCGCCACAATACCGCTTTGAGGTTGTGCTACAGGAGAACGTTAGGTCCGAACTGGTCGATATCAAGGGCAACGTCGGCGGCGCCGTCTACTTCGTGCAGGCCTCGTTCCGGCTGATCGATCCCAAGACCAAGCAGGTGGTGTTCCAGGGCACCAGCCACGCCCAAGCGCCGTTCGAGCGCTTCGAGTCGGTTTACTCCAACGTGCGCGCCCGCGAGGACGCCGAGAACCGCGCCGCCCGCACCATCGCCGACGACCTGAAGACGCGGCTGGCGGCCTACATGTCCCGCGCGGCGTAGATTTGGTGTCAGCCGATGACCGGCTGCGCCGACCCTTGAGGACGAAGCGGTGCTGAACCACTGCCGGTCGGGGGTAGAGGTCGCTCGGTTTCTCGCCTCTTTCCACGTCGCGCCCGACTGGGCGTCGCGGCTGTGATCAAACCTGTCTCATCCCCCGTGGATAGCCTTGTCTCGTCAGACGCTGCCAGTCT
>JAFMSC010000024.1 GCA_017353825.1 Hyphomicrobiaceae bacterium
GCTCGCGGCCGGGGCGGGCGCCACGCGGGGTGCCCCGCCCGGCGCCCACCACAGCGCGGCGATTCCCACTGAAACGACCGTCATAAGGAATACGGCGGCCATGGTTATCGTCTGCGCCCACAAGGTCGGCCGTTGCACAGGGACTGCTGAGGCCGGCTCGCTACCGGTGAGTACCTGATAGGCGCTCACCACCTCCCGAAAGCGCCGCTCGGCGCTGGCATCGCCGGGATGAAGGTCGGGATGCAGCTGTTTTGCCAGCTGGCGGAACGCGCGCTTGATCTCCTCGTCGGGCGCCCCCGGCGACACACCGAGCACCTGATGGGGATCGCCATGGTGATCTGGCATTAGTTTAGTCCGAAAAACCCCAGCAATTGCCACCGCCGGTCTCGATCCCTATACGCGCCCGAGCGGCGTTCGGATCTCGGTGGGATGGCAGGCCCATTAACGGCGCCGTCAACGGTGCGGCGTGCAATGTCACGTGGTTGGGGCAGACGTACGCGCTCCCCCTGTGGCCGTTGCGCATCTCTTTGTGCGTCGTACGGCGTTTTTCTTGAGGCGGCAATGGCGACCATGACACCATCATCTCGGGCCGCCCCCGCTACCACCCCTGCCCGACACCTTCCCGACCGCTGGAGGCGCCTCCAGAGTCCGCCTATCGCGTCCGACAAGGTGTGCGCCTTCGGGGGCGGCGTGGGCTGGCGGTGGGCCGCCGCATTAACGGCCCCGGAGCAGTCTGGCCGGTCCAGCGTCCCTTGCACCGTGTTCGATGCCTTCCTGCCAGACGGCCGCCCGTTAGCACGGGGACTTATTGACCCAATCCGGAAAGAGGCGCGTTGTGATCAACCGGCACTCTCAAGCCCGCGAAACGGCGCAATATGTCTGGGCTCAAGCTCACTTCGCAATAGGTCCATAATGATCTCGTCGTACCTGCGATTGTTGAGCAGATTGGCACCCCGCAGCCGCCCGACGAGTTTGAAGCCAAGGCGTTCGTATAAGCGCCTCGCAGTGTCGTTATAGGCGTGCACTTCCACTTTGATGCTGTGAAGATTGCCAAAGAAGAAGCCGTACTCACATATCAGTCTACTAGCCTCCGTGCCGTACCCCCTTCTCCGGACAGAAGCCTCTCCAATGCCGACGAACATGGTGGCGACCAACGCGCGGCTAATGTCGAAAAGTCCGCCGAAGCCAACCAGCCGAGCGCTGTTCAGCTCGACGACAGCGAACTCGACACTGTCAGGTCTCATCCGCGAGTTCCGGTTGTACGCCTCCTGGCGCATTTCAAGAGTATGCGCTTCGCCGGGAGTGCCCAGCCGTGCCGTGAACTCCAGATCCTGATTCCATCGCGCGATGGTGGGCACGTCGTCAGCACGCATGAGCGCCAATCCCACGCTGTTGCCCAACATGATCAGAGGTCGGTCGCTACCCCGCTGAGCGTCGCCTTCGGTCAATCCGCCTCTCCCATCGCTGCTCGCCGATGCAAGTGGCGGATATGATAGCAGGTCTACGACTTCATTTCTGGCACAAGGGCAAGGACGGCGTGGTTCACCCTCGCCGCGTCGGGGCCTTGCGCTTCACGTGACGCGGTCTTTAAGATCGATCCGAGGGCACCAATCCACATTGAAGCCGATAGCATATCGAGATCTCTGACGGGCAGGCGGTCTTCAGCGGCGACGTCAAGTTGCACCAGGACGACTTCCTGCTTCATACGCGCACTCTGACGGCGTTTTACCTGGGCGGCGTTTTACCTGGGCGGCGTTTTACCTGGGCGGCGTTTTACCTGGGCCAAGTCAGCGTCGGCAATGGCGACGAGAGGAGAGCCGGGCAACTTACTCGTGTTGAGGCGAAGGAGAGGGTTAGTGTCAGATCGAAGGGCCAGTTCGCGACCGGGTACTTTTGCGACCAGTATGGTGACCGGCCATTGGGCGACCTTCGACTTCGCGGCCAACACGGCACTGCTCGGAGGTGGAGCGCGCTTCCAGCTCATCGCGGGGTACCCACCGAGCCCTTTCCCCAGCTCTCTCAGCCAGCGGATCGAGCGCGGGCGCCTCAAGGTGGACCTGACCACGGGCATGTTCCCATTCGAGAGCGAAGGCGCGCCAGCGTCCCCGCAGCCGGCCAGTGCCGCGCCGCGCATAGCATCGCACGTGGGCCGGGTCCGCGCTTAGTGACGAGCTTAACATGAAAGACCGGGTAGTTGGGCACGAAGGGATCGTGCCGGCGCCCTGGGGTTTGGCCGGTGATAGCGTGGCTCGGCTGAGACCGCATCAGCGGGATGAGCCGCCGGCAGATCGCGGACGAGATCGATCGCGTCGGCTTGCGTCTCATTTTTGTGTGTGGACCCTGGAGGACGAAATCACCTATCTGGCGGCGGCGCCGGTCTACATGCGCATGCCCCTGCTGCTCGGGCTCTGGACCGGCCGGCGCCAGGCGGACCTCCTGCACCTCAAGTGGCCGCAGGCTGCGCCAGCGCAAGACGGGCGTGCGCGTCACCATCCCGGTCATTGGCGTCTTGAAGGAGATGCTGGACGCTCCGCGGGACGCGAAGCCGGCCGGCACCGTGCACATCCTCCTGAACACTGACGGCAACAAGTGGACTGGCAACGGCTTCCGCACGGCCAGGCGCCGGGCTTGTACCAAGGCGGGCATCGACGGGTTGACGTTCCACGATCTACGCGGCTCCAGCGTCAACAGGCTGGCGCCGGCGAGCTGCACCGAGGCGGAGATCGCCACGTTCACCGGCCTGTCGGTCGCCGACGTGCGCGGCATCCTCGAAAAGCACTATCTCGCGCGCGACACCAAGCTGGCAGACAGCGCACGGGAGAAGTTGGAGAGGCTGAAACAGGAACAAGATTTCCCAACTGCGCGCCAAAAAGCTCCCAACTACGGAGGATGTTTGATCCGACGTTCCACCAGAACAAGAGCAAAGAGCGTCGTGATTTCCGGTGTTTGGGATGCTGGCTGGGGGACTAGGATTCGAACCTAGATTAACGGAGTCAGAGTCCGCTGTTCTGCCGTTGAACTATCCCCCAACGGCGTGCAGCCGCGGTCTGGCGGCGCGCGAGCTATCTAACAGGGCTCGCCCGTCGGGGCAAGGTGCGTGCGCCAGCCCGCCCACGGGACTTGTCGCTTGGGCTAGCGGGCGAGCTTCGAGGATGGTTTCCTGTCGCCGCGTTCGCAAGTGGTGCGCCGGCACTGCCTGAATGCGCCGGCGCATTCAGGCGCACGAGAGGACGGTCCAGTCACACAAACCTTGGCCGTCCGACAGAGGTGCCGGCGGCTCGACAACGCGCGCCGCACCCTGCGCAGCGTGCCGACGACACCCCCTTCGCGCGCCGGAGGGCGGGTCCCCACGCGCGAGGGCTCAGAGCGTGCACTTTACCGCAAGGCGCGACCTGCTATTGTGCCCAATTCGCACAACGGAGGCTCCGCCTCGCCGGCATGGCCGAGGGGCCGGAGAAGGACGGTGGAGAGAAGAGGAAAAAACAAGGGTCCAATCCGTCCGCAAACGGTAGGACCCACCGTCGATGCCACCGTCGCATCGCCCGAAGCGGGGTTGACCATGCGGTTGATCCAGCCGGGAGGGCCGCGGGCCTTGCACGGACCTATCGGCCCGCCGCCAGAGCCCCATTTCGCATCGCCCTCCCCGCTCCCCCCGGCATCGCCTGTCGGCTCCCATTCCGGCTGCGCCGGCAATCCCACGAGCCTCGGCGGCCTCATGCGCCGACCCTGCGCCAAGCGCTCCCCCGACGGGCCGATGCACACGCGCATCTACGCGGCGCTCGATCTTGGCACCAACAACTGCCGACTGCTGGTGGCAGAACCGTCGCGGCGGGGCGGCTTCAAGGTGATCGACGCGTTCTCGCGCATCATCCGGCTCGGAGAGGGCGTCGCCACCAGCCGTCGGCTCTCCGAGGAGGCAATCGAGCGCACCATCGAGGCGCTCAAGGTGTGCGCTGACAAAATGCAGCAGCACGGCGTCGAGCGTGCCGGGCTCATCGCCACTGAGGCCTGCCGGCTCGCCGACAACGCGCCCCAGTTCCTGAGCCGCGTGCGCCGTGAGACCCGCCTCGACATCAAGGTGGTGAGCCGCGAGGCCGAAGCTCGACTCGCCGTCTCGGGCTGCGCCTCCCTGATCGACGCCGACAGCGACCTGGTGCTGGTGTTCGACATCGGCGGCGGCTCCTCCGAGCTGATCTGGCTCGATCTGGCGCGACACCGGCGCAAGTCGCGCGGGTCGCCGCTAGATCGCCTGCAGGCCCAGAATTGCATCGTCGCCTGGACTTCGTTGCCGACCGGTGTGGTAACGTTGGCCGAGCACTACGGCAGCCGCATCATCGACGCCGACATCTTCGAGGCGATGGTGGCACACGTCGTGGCGCTGCTCGCGCCGTTTGTGGCCGGCCACGGCCTCAAGCAGCGCATGGTGGGCCGGCGCACACAGCTGCTCGGCACGTCTGGCACGGTGACGACGGTGGCCGGCGTGCATTTGGAGCTGTCCCACTACGACCGCAAGCGCATCGACGGCTTCTGGCTCAATGCCGAGCAGGTGCGCGCGGTCACGGCGCGCCTCTTGGCCTCAAGCCACGCGCAGCGCGTCGCACAGCCCTGCATCGGCAGCGAGCGCGCCGGCCTCGTGCTCGCCGGCTGCGCTATCCTGGAAGCCGTGCTGCGCGCCTGGCCGTGTGAGCGGCTGCGGGTGGCCGACCGCGGCCTGCGCGAAGGCATCCTGGCGACGCTGATGGCCGAAGACGGCCTCTACGGCCGCTCCAGAGGCTGGGCCAGACGCAAACGCGGGCGCTGGTGATATGGCCGAGCGAGGGCGAGGCGGCATCTCCGGCGGCCGGCGCTTGGCGCGGCAGCGGCTCAAGTCGCCCAAGCGGCGCTCGCAATCCTCGCGCCACTGGCTGGAGCGCCAGCTCAACGATCCGTACGTGGCGGCGGCCAAACGCGAGGGCTACCGCTCACGCGCAGCCTACAAGCTGGCCGAGGTCGACGCCCGGTTCCGCATCCTGAAGCCGGGCCGGCGCGTGGTTGATCTAGGCGCGGCACCCGGGGGATGGGCTCAGGTGGCGGCGCAGCGCGTGCGGTCGATGGATGGCGAGGGCCAGGTCGTCGCCATCGATCTCCTCCCCATCGAAGCGATCCCCGGCGTGGAGAGCATCGAATTCGATTTTCTACACCCGGCGGCGCCCGGGCGCCTCAGGGCCATGCTCCGCGATGGCCGGGCCGACCTGGTGCTGTCGGACATGGCAGCCCAGGGCACCGGCCACGCACGCACCGACCACCTGCGGATTATCGGCTTGGCCGAGGCCGCCGCCCAATTCGCCTGTGAGGTGCTGGAGCCCGGCGGCGCCTTCGTGTGCAAAGTGCTCCAGGGCGGCTCGGAGCGCGCGCTGCTCGACCGGCTGAAGCGCGCCTTCGCCGTTGTCAGGCATGTCAAGCCCCCAGCCAGCCGCCCCGAGTCCGCCGAGATGTACGTGGTGGCGACCGGATTCCGGGGAGCCGAGGGGCAGGACCCCCGGTGAAGCAGGTTCGAATACCATGCCAACCCGAGTAGCAATCGGCGTGTGCACCGCGCACCGCCCCGACATGCTCGGCAGATGCCTGACGGCTCTCGCCGTGCAAGCTGTTCCGCCTGGATGCCACGTGACCGTCATTGTGGTTGACAACCAGCTCGAACCCGGCAACCGCGTTGCCGTCGAGGCCCATGCCGGCGCGTGCCTTTTCCCGATCCGTTACCTGCATGAGCCGAGGCTCGGGATCCCGTACGCCCGCAACGCAGTGCTCGACGCCTGCGAGGGATGCTTCGACTGGGTCGCCTTCACCGACGACGACCGCGTACCCGCCCCCGACTGGATCGCCGCGCTCCTGGCCGCGGCCGAGCGCTACGGCGCCGACGTGGTCTACGGGCGCCGGGAGTGGCTGCCTCCGGAGGGGGCCTCCTTCTGGCACATTCCGCCGACCAAGGGTTTCGCAGAGGGCCAGCGCCTCCAGCACGCCGGCACCCACAACGTGTTGATGGCCGGTGCGCTGATAGCGCTCAACGACAACGAAACGTTGCGGTTCGACGAACGGCTGACCCACGGCGAGGATACCGACTTCTTCTACCGCGCCGCGACCCGCCATGGCGCCCGCATCGTCTACAGCGACGCGCCGGTGGTCTACGAGTGCGTGCCAACACACCGCGCCACCCTGCGCTACCACCTGCGCCAGCAGTTCTACCTGGCCGCCAGCCGCAGCGACTTCCAGCGCCGCCATAAGGGGCTTGCCACCGCACTCACAAAGCTCGCTGGCCGACTGGCCTTCCAGGTGCCGCTGGCGGCCGTCCGATTGGCCACTGCGCCCCTCGAATGGCTGTTCGGCACGCCGCGGTTTCGGCGCACCGTCGTCCGGAACGCAGGCAAGCTCGCGGCAGCCGCCGGTGCCCTCTCTGGAACCGCCGGCTACATCGGCAACCCCTACCGCGATACCGGCGCCGATGGTCCTCTCGCCCCGCCTCCACACCGCGCGCCGACCTTGAAATCTGGCCCCCGAAGCTGAGCCCGCTCACATCACCCGGCTCGCCACCTCGATCGGCGGCGGCTGGCGCAGCGTCTGGTAGACCACGCAATAGCGCTCGGTGAGCTTCATGAGGGTTGCGCGCTGCTCCTCGGTCAGATCGCCGTCGATGTCGAAGGAGAGCCTTATGTCGCGGAAGCCGACCGGCGCGTCCTTGGCCACGCCCAGCGTGCCACGGAAGTCAAGATCGCCCTCGGCCTTCACCAGGGCGTCGCGCACCGTCAGCCCCAGCGCCGTCGCCACCGCGTTGAGGGTCACGCCGGCGCACGCCACCAACGCCTCCAACAGCATGTCGCCGGAGCAGGCCTGCGTGCCGGGCCCGCCGGTGGCCGGATGCAGCCCGGCCTCCACCAGCGCCTTGCCCGTCTCCACGCGGCAGGTCACGCCCTCGCCGATGCGACCCTGCGCTTTCAGGGTGATGACCGCCGCCTGCGGCGTCTCGCGATACTTGTCCTTCAGCGGCGCCTGCAGGGCCCTCAGTGCGTCAGCATCCATTTCAGCTTTCTCCTGTCACCAAGACGTGAGCTAGACCAATCCCGCAGTCGCCTGCAGGCGTCGGATTCTAGTCAACATTGGACACGGCGAGCCGGCCCGTCGGCCCCAACGCGTGCCGGCACATCGCCCACGATTGATCCATCGCGACGTGAAGGCAGCACGCCGCGAGCATGGCCTTCCTGCATGCCGCCAAGGCAGGCAGGTTCGCACCATAAACTGTCTCGTCGCGTCCCAGCGTGTTCCCACCATTCCGGCCCGACGGCCTGTGCAATCTATATTCTATATACATCCGCGACCTCGTGGGCTCTACCGACGCGGCGGATTACGCTTCGCCAACTCCACCCGACACCGCCCTACGCTTGGCCTCGGCTCGCCGCGCGTGCAGGATCGGCTCCGTGTAGCCGTTGGGCTCGGTGCGGCCCTTGAAGACCAGGTCACAGGCCGCCTGAAAGGCCACCGAGCGGTCAAAATCCGGCGCCATCGGACGATAGTTGGGATCGCCCGCGTTCTGGCGATCAACCACCACCGCCATGCGCTTCATCGTGTCCATCACCTGCGCCTCGGTCGTGATGCCATGCCGCAGCCAGTTGGCGATGTGCTGGCTCGAGATGCGCAGCGTGGCGCGATCCTCCATCAGGCCCACGTTGTTGATGTCAGGCACCTTCGAGCAGCCGATGCCCTGCTCGATCCAGCGCACGACATAGCCCAGGATGCCCTGGGCGTTATTGTCGAGCTCGTTCTGGACAACCCCGGGCGCCCAGTTCGCGCGGTCCGCCACCGGGATCGTCAGCATGTCATCCAAAGAGGCGCGCGGGCGTGACCGCAGCTCCTGCTGACGCCTGGCCACGTCCACCTTGTGATAGTGCAGCGCGTGCAGGGTTGCGGCCGTGGGCGAAGGCACCCAGGCGGTATTGGCCCCGGCCTCCGGGTGGACGATCTTCTGCGCCATCATGTCGGCCATGCGGTCGGGCATCGCCCACATGCCCTTGCCGATCTGCGCCCGGCCCGGCAGCCCGCAGGCCAGCCCGATATCCACGTTCCAGTCCTCGTAGGCCTTGATCCAGGGCGCCGCCTTCATGTCGCCCTTACGGATCATCGGCCCCGTTTCCATCGAGGTGTGGATCTCATCGCCGGTGCGATCGAGGAAGCCCGTATTGATGAAGCACACGCGGTGCCGCGCTGCGCGGATGCACTCTTTGAGGTTGACGGAGGTGCGCCGCTCCTCGTCCATGATGCCCATCTTGAGCGTGTTGCGCGGCAGGCCCAGTGCATCCTCCACGCGGGCGAACAGTTCGTCCGAGAAGGCCACCTCCTCTGGTCCGTGCATCTTCGGCTTGACGATGTAGATCGACCCAGCCCGGCTATTGCGGAATTGGCCGTTGCCCCTGAGGTCATGCATGGCAATGAGCGACGTGATCACCGCATCGAGGATGCCCTCCGGCACCGGCTCTTCGTCGCGGTCGAGAACCGACGCGTCCGTCATCAGGTGCCCCACGTTGCGCACCAGAAGGAGGCTGCGGCCGGGCAGGGTAAGTTGGCCGCCCCCGTCGGGCGTGGTGTAAACCCGGTCTGGATTGAGCCGGCGCTCCATCGCGTGCCCGCCCTTCTCGAAGGTCGCTATCATCGTGCCCCTCGTCAGGCCGAGCCAGTTGCGGTAGGCGGCGACCTTGTCGTCCGGGTCGACCGCCGCAATCGAGTCCTCCAGGTCGACGATGGTCGTCACTGCTGCCTCGATCAGGACATCGGCCACGCCGGCGATGTCACCCTTGCCGATGTAATGCCGCCGGTCGATCTGGATCTCGACGTGCAGCCCGTTGTGCCGGACGAGCACGGCACGGGGCTCGGCCGGATCGCCTCGATAGCCCGCGAACTGCGCCGGGTCGGCCAGACCCACCACGCGCGCCGTGCTCTCCAGCCCGATCATGCGCGCGGCGCTGTGGAGCCAGCTGTCGGCCACGCTGCCGAGGCTCGCCTGCAGCCGTCCATCCTCTACGGCATAGCCTCGCACCTGAGCGTGCGACGCTCCGGCCAACGGCGCCGCTTCGTCGAGAAAGCGCTTGGTCCAGGCGAACACCTTGGCGCCGCGCGCCGGGTTATAGCCCGTCCCGCGCGCGGCCCCGTTGTCCCCGGGCAGGGCGTCAGTGCCATAGAGCGCATCATAGAGGCTGCCCCAACGCGCGTTGGCGGCGTTGAGCGCATAGCGCGCGTTGGTCACCGGCACCACCAGCTGCGGCCCGGCGATATGGGCAATCTCGGCGTCCACATTGTCCGTGTCGATTGCGAAATCTGGCCCCTCAGCCACGAGGTAGCCGATCTCGACCAGGAAGGCCTTGTAGGCGGCCCGCTCGAAGGTCTGGCCGTTCCGGGCGCGATGCCACGCGTCGATCCTGGCCTGCAGTTCGTCACGCTTCTTGAGCAGCGCCCGATTCTTTGGCGCCAAGTCGTGCACGATGCGGTCGAACCGCGTCCAAAACGCGGCCTCGGGCACGCCCGTCCCCGGCAGTACCTCGTTGCCGACGAACGCGTGCAGCACCTTCGCGACGCTTAGGCCTTCCACGACGACCCGCTCGGTCATGCAGTCTGGGCTCCGGTCTCTGCGAGGGACGGCCTACTATGAAGGCGCCAATCCAGGCGTCAATCGGCTAAGGTCCGTAGCCTGAATCCCGCATGGAGATGCGGCTTGTCCGCCTACTATGTACGCTGGTCCTCGAACGTCAGCTCTTCGCCGGACACCAGAGGACCCAGATAGCGTGCGACAATCTCCGGGGTCACTTCGCCCAGGCTCGGCGGCGACCATCTGGGTTTGCGGTCCTTGTCGATCAACAAAGCGCGCACCCCCTCGGGGAACTCGCCGTCCTCGAAGAGCCGCACCGTGAGGCGATACTCGACCTTCAGGGCTTCCTCCAGGGAAGGCAACTGACTCGCCTGCCGGATGGCCGCGAGCGTCAGCTTCAGGGCCTTGGGGGACTTCTCGACCAGGCGGGCGCGGGTCTTGGCCGCCCACTCCTCCGCCATGCCCGCGAGGGCCATGTGCACCAGCTCCATCTCCGTGCTCGCGAACGCCGCGTCGATGGCCGCCCGCCGGCGCGCCAGCTCCGACTGACCGGGGTCCTCGGCCAGGCCCCGGATCGCCGCACCAACCGGGCCCCCGCGCGCGTCAACGAGGCGGTCGACCAAGGCTGGCAGCTTCGCCGTGGGCACGAAGGCGTCACTGAAACGGGCGCAGATGGCGTCGGCCGCGCGCATGACCTCGCCGGTGAGCCCCAGGTAGATGCCAACCTCAACCGGCGCATTGGCGAGCAGCCAGGTGCCGCCCACATCGGGGATCAGCCCGATGCCCGTCTCTGGCATGGCGAGCTGCGATCGCTCCGTTACGATGCGGTGGCTTGCATGGGAGGAGAGCCCGATCCCCCCGCCCATGACGATCCCGTCCTGCAGCGCCACATACGGCTTGGGATAGCCACCGATGGCGGCATTGAGCCGATACTCGTCGCGCCAGAAGGCCCTGGCGAGGCCCGAGCCTTGCGTGCGGCTGTCGTAGAGCGAGCGCACATCGCCGCCCGCGCACAGGCCGCGCTCGCCGGCCCCGTCGAGCAGCACCAGCTCCACCGCCGGATCGTCCTTCCAGGCCGTGAGCGCCGCCCGGATCGGCCCCACCATGGCGTAAGTGAGCGCGTTGAGCGCCTTCGGCCGGTTGAGGGTGATGCGTCCGGCCCGACCCTCGCGCCGGATCAAGACCTCGTCACTTGCCGCCGGCTCCATGAAGTTTCCTTGACTTTCCCCGAGAGTCTCGGGATTAGCCGTGCCTCGGCGCGACCGCAATCGCCCATCAAGCCGTGCGGCAAAAGGCTGTAGGGCAGAAAAGAACGGCCCGCGTGTGGCCAAGGGATCGATCATGACGGTCTGGCAGAGGATTTCGGGGCTTGCGAGCGTCGTCGGCGATGCCGGCGGCGGGCTGCTCAACGACTTGGCCCGCGTATTCGGTCTCGACCGCTCCGTTGCTGCTGAGCACGACATCGCCTTCACCATTGCCGTCATCGCGCTGAGCGCCAAGATGGCCAAGGCCGACGGCGTCGTCTCGCCCCTGGAGGTGCAGGCCTTCAGGCAGATGTTCCAGACCGCGCCAGAGGAGGAGGAGAACGTCAAGCGCGTGTTCAACCTCGCCAAGCAGGACGTGGCCGGATACGAATCCTACGCCGACGAAATCGCCAGGCTGCTCAAGGACAACAAGAAGCTCCTGCAGGACGTGCTGGAGGGGCTCTTGCACATCGCCACGGCCGACGGCGCCCTACACCCCAGCGAGGACGCCCTCCTCGCCGACGTTGCCCGGCGCTTCGGCTTCACCCCCAGCGAGTTCTCCTTCTTCCGCGCGCGTTTCGTGGTTGACACTTGCAACCCCTACGACGTGCTGAAGCTCAGCCCGCACGCCACCGATAACGAGATCCGGCAGCAATACCACAAGCTGGTGAGCGACAACCACCCCGACAAACTGATTGGCCGCGGCGTGCCACCCGAGTTCGTCAACATTGCCACGCGCAAGCTCGCGGCCATCAACGCCGCCTACGACACCATCGCCAAGGAGCGCGGACTTTGACGGCCACCCCGCGGATGGTGCAGCCGATCTCCAGGCCTGACAGCCCGCTGGTCGATGCCGTCGAGCCCTCGCCCAACATCGAAGCCCGCCGCCGGGGCCTTAGCCCCAGCATCCTGCTCTTGCACTACACGGGCCTTGAGAGCATGGCCAAAGCCATCGACTGGCTGACACGAGAGGGCAGCGGTGTGTCGTGCCACTACGGCATCGATATGGACGGGCGCATCACGCAGATGGTGGCGGAGGAAAACCGTGCCTGGCACGCCGGCGAGTCCGTGTGGGCCGGCGAGACCGACATCAACTCGGTTTCCATCGGGGTCGAGATCCACAACCCCGGCCACCAGCTCGGCTACCCCGACTTCCCCGAGGCTCAGATGCAGGCGGTGGAGTTGCTGAGCCGCGATATCGTCGCCCGTCACGGCATCAGGCCGGAGCGCGTGCTCGCCCATTCCGACGTGGCGCCGGCGCGCAAGAAGGACCCCGGCGAGAAGTTCCACTGGGCTCGCCTGGCACGCGCGGGCATCGGCCACTGGGTGGTCCCGGTGCCCGTTAGCGCAGCGGCGCCCGGATCGAGCCTCGGCGTCGCCGGCCCCCAGGTTGCCACGCTGCAGAGGGCCCTGCTGCGCTACGGCTACGGCATCGAGCCCACGGGCGTGGTCGATGCGCGGACCGAGGCGGTCGTCACGGCCTTCCAGCGCCACTTCCGGCCCCAGCGCGTGGACGGGCGCATCGACGATTCGACGATTGCCACGCTTGATCGCCTGCTCACCGCGCTACCGTCATACGTCACGTGACGCCCAATTGCGACAGCTGAGGCGGCGCCGTTCAGCTGGCATTCACAGTCGCCGACGCCTCTATTCGCGCGTGGCGCTGTCGGTGAGGGACCAGCGCTCGTCCCGTAGGTTGCGCTGGAGGAGGGGCGAAAGCGCGATGCCATGATCTCCACGAGGGCGACAGCTGCAGACGGTGCCGAAGCTCGCAAACGGCTGGTCGCCGCGCGCGCGGCACGAGACATCGACTTCGTCCTGGTGCCCCTGGCCGCGTTCGCGGTGTATTGGCTCTCATCGCTGCTGATCGAAGCGGCCAATGCGACCATCCTGTTCGGCTCCGACGCCCCCCTCTACACCTGGCTGTTGCGGGGTGAGCTCGTCGACCGGGTGACACGATTTCACCCGGTCACGGTCGTCCTGGAGCTCGCCTGGATGAAGCTCCTTGCTCCCCTTACCCTCTGGATCGCCCCGCAAAACCTGCTGAAGGCTCTGTTCGCCACCATAGGCGCGGTGGGCGTGTGGGCTGCCATGTGGGCCTTTAGGGCCGTCATCCCGCGTCGCCAGGTCGTGCTGTGGGGTGTCATTTACGCCGCGTCGTTCGGCATCTGGTTCTTCTCCAGCATCGAAGAATCAAAGATTGTCACCGCGACGCTGAGCACGCTCTATATCGCCATCTACCTCCACCTCCGACAGCACTGGAGCATGCGCGGCGCCGTGCTGCTGACGCTGGTGCTCTTGCTTGACTGCCTCAACGAGATCGTGGCGGGCTTTCTCGTTGCTATTCCGATCGTCGACGCGCTCCTTGAGCGCGGGTGGGACCGGCGCGCATTACGCTGGATTGCCGCCCATGCACTCACAGCACCCGTCGCGTTTGCGTTCCTGGAGCTCGTGGTCAACGGATACCTGGTGGCTGCCACCGACGATCCGGAGGGCGCATCCCACCTTAGCATGCTGTTCTACTATGCCTCCGACAACAAGCTCGACGCCTGGACCGTGGACTACTTTCTGGCGAATTGGCTGTTCTACAACCTTGCCGCGCCCACCTCCTACGCGTCACAAGTGTTCCCGCACTGGCCAAACAACAAATACTTCGATCCCGAGCTCACCAATTACTTCTCGTCCCCTATATCGGCCGCCCTGGCGGTCCTGTTTGGGGTGATGGTGCTCGCCTCTTTCCTCCGGCGCCACCACGCCGCCAGCCCGCGCGGTTGCGCCAGTATCCTGCTGGCGCTGTTGGCGTATGCGGCGCTGCGCGGCGCGTTCTTCTTCGCCGTCTACCCTTACGAATCGCTCCTCTTCAGCTCCAGCGTGACGCTGGCCCACCTGCTGCTGATCGCTATTCCGTTCGCCGCCTCACGCCTCCCGGCCAAAGAGACTCTGCTGGGCGCCGTCGCCCTGCTGCTCATCGTCACCAACGGCACCTTCATCGTCAGTCAGTGAGGCAACGCATGACCGGGAGCTCGATCGCGGCTGCGCACGGCGCGCGCGGCGCATACGCCTCGGCGGGGAGCGCGCATGTCCCGTTCGCGCTGATGGCGCTGGCGGCGTTCGCCCTCTACTGGGCCTCCTCGTTCCATCTCGACGCAACGCACAGGACCACGCATTTTGCCGCCGACACGTGGTTCTATGCGGAGCTGGCCAAGGGCGACGTACTCGGCCGCATCTCAGGCAGCTACTTTCTCGACCGCATCTTCCGCTTCCACCCAACCACGGTCCTCATGGCCGCGGCCTGGATGGAGATCGTGCGCCCGCTCTCGGTCTGGATCGCGCCGGAGCACCTGCTGAAGGCCCTGTTCGCGCTGGTTGGCGCCGCCGGCGTGTGGGCAGGGGCATGGGCCTTCGCCGCCATCGTCCCGCGCCGCCAGGCTCTCCTCCTTGGAGCCATCTACGCTTGCTCGCTCAGCGTGTGGTATTTCTCTAGCATCGAGGAGTCGAAAATTGTCGGCGCCACGCTGTCCGCGCTCTACATCGCCGTCTACCTTCACATGCGGCAGACGTGGACGCTACGCCGCGCCGCGCTTCTCACGACCATCCTGCTGCTCGCCTGCCTCAATGAGATCGTCGCCGGCTTCCTCGTCGTCATCCCGCTGGTCGATTCGGCCGTGCAGCGCGGCTTGGCTCCGCGTCACCTCAGGTGGATCGGCACCCATGCGCTCGCCGCCCCCGTGGCTCTGGCCATCCTCGAAGGTCTCATGCGCGGCCGGATTAGCGCCGCCGGTTACCATCCGGAAGGGGCAACCCATTTCAGTATGCTGCTCTATTACATCGCCCAGAACAACTACAGCCTGTGGGGTCTGCACGCCTTCGTCGTGAAGTGGCTCTTCTTCAGCATCGCCGCGCCGTCGCGCGATGCGTCCTACCTGGCCGACGCAAATGTCAACTACGGCGGCGATTTCGAGCCGCTTGCGATGCACTACTTCTCATCGCCGGCCTCGGCCGCCCTGGTGATCCTGTTCGCAGCGCTGCTGGCCGCGAGCCTCCTGCCCCGATATCGCGGGCAGGCCCTCGGTGGCCTCGTTGGCGTGTTCGCCGGGCTGGCGGGCTTCGCGCTCCTGCGCGGCGTGTTCTTTCTCGTGTTCCTTCCCTACGAGTGCATCCTCTTCAGCTCGCCCGTGGTGCTGGCCCATCTGATGCTGGTCGGCGTGCCGATGGCCGTCTCCCGCGTCCCGGCCAAGCAAGGGCTCCTTGCCGCCCTGGCCGCGCTGCTCTTCCTCACCAACGGCGCGTTCATCGCCGGGCCGTGACGCGGGCACCCCCGGCCACAACAGGGCCTCAATCAGGGCGTCGGTTCAACGCTTGCGCGATCCTTGAACGGGCGCTAGCAGGCCGGGCGTAGCGTTGGCGATGAGGCAGTTCACGTCGAGTTGGGGTGCAATCGCAAGGTAGTCCTTGTCGATCTGCAGCGACGCTGCGCCGTGCACGAACGTCCACAGCCTGAGCGCGATCTCGAGCGTGTCGCCGCGCACGCGGTTCTTCTGGCAGTAGAGCGTGATCTGCTCGATCAGGTGCGAGAAGCAGTCCTGTCCGGTACCGGCAACGTGCGCGGCTTTCTTCAGGGAAGGGTCCTGCCCGAACATCAGTCGGAACAGCGCCGTCTCGTTGACGGCGAAAGCGACATAGGCCTGTCCCATGGCGATGATCGCCTCCAGGGTGCCCGGACCCTTCTCGGCAATGACAGCCATCGCCCTTTCCTTCAGCGCGGCGAAGCCGCGCGAGGCGATCTCCTCCAGAATCTCCTGCTTGCTGCGGAAATGGCGGTAGGGCGCGGCGGTCGTTACGCCAGCGGCGCGGCAGGCGTCGGCGAGCGTGAAGTTCTCCCCGCCACGTTCCATAACGAGCCGGCGCGTGGCCGCGATCAGCGCCTCGCGCAGGTCGCCGTGATGATAGGGCGCCTTTCGCTCCACCTTGCCCGCCTTTCGTGCGGCCGTGCCAACTTTACGTTTCTTCATAGTCGTTAGCATGGCGGTTTCACGTTGAATTGAAAAGTTAGCGCCACTAACACTTTGTGTCGCGGCCACGCCTGACCTATGTTAGCTCAACTTACATTATCCCAGCACAAGGGTCGCCACGGAGACGATCGCATGGGAGATGAGATGATCATGAGCACCTTGGCTGCCGGGCCGTGCCGCCCTGTGCCAACGTCATATTCAGGAACGAGAGGGCCTGGCATCGCCCGTCGCCTGGCGGTGCTCGCCATCACCGCAGCGCTGGCGGGCTGCAGGGGCGAGGCGGCTCCCGAGGAGGCTGAGGTCGTTCGGCCGGTGAAGGTCGCAACGGTCGCCGCCGCACCGGACGGGCGCACGCTCAGCTACTCCGGCGTGGTGCGCGCTCGCGTGGAGAGCAACATCGGCTTCCGCGTCGGCGGCAAGATCGTGGAGCGCGCAGTCAACGTGGGAGACCGCGTCAAGGTTGGACAGCTCATTGCCCGCCTCGACGACACCGATCTGAAGCTCGCCGAGAACAGCGCCAGGGCGGCGGTTGCCTCCGCCCGCACGCGCCGCGACGTGACGCGCGACAATCTTGAGCGCGCGAAGCCTCTGCTGGCGCAGCAGTTCATCTCGCAGGCGAGCTACGACATCCGCCGTAACGACTTCGACTCCGCTGTCTCGGCCCTAGCCTCGGCCGAGGCGCAGCTACGCCAGGCCGCCAACGCCACCGGCTATGCGACCCTTGGCGCCGAGAAGGCGGGCATCGTCACCGCCGTCACCGCCGAGCCGGGCCAAGTGGTGAGCGCCGGGCAGACGGTCGTCACGGTGGCGGAAGCCGGCGAGACCGAAATCGCCATCGGGGTGCCGGAGCAAGACGCAGGCCGCCTCACTGTCGGCCACAACGCACGTGTCACGTTGTGGGCAAGCTCGCGCACGGGCACACAAGGCCGCATTCGTGAGATCGCCGGCCAGGCCGACGCGGCCTCGCGCACCTACGCGGTGCGCGTGTCGGTTGCCGATCCGCCGCAAGCCATGCGCCTCGGCATGACGGCCACGGTGGCGATCCAGATCGACGGCCAGGGCGCTGCCATTGTGGTGCCCCTCACGGCCTTGACCGAAGCCGACGGAGCACCCGTGGTGTTCCTGGTCGATGCCGAGAACAACACGGTTCGGCGCACGCCTGTGGCGGTGTCCGGCACCGCGGACGAGGGCGTCAGGGTGACCAGCGGTCTCAAGCCCGGCGACGTGGTCGTGACCGCCGGCGCCCAATTCCTTCGCGACGGCATGCGCGTCAAACTGCCCGGCGAGCGCACCCGCGCCCCGACGGGCAAGTCTGGCTGACAGATCAGTCCCTTGCGGAGAGGGCGAGACCCCCTAGCGGTACGTCCCTCTGAATTTGGCCGAAAGCGTGGAGACGAGGGGCTGACGCCCCTTACACGGGAGCAATTTGCCATGTCCGCCGATGGAGGCCTCGGCCGGGGTCAGACCCCTGGGGAAACTACGCCTTCCAATCCCGGCAGTGGCGGCGAGGGATCTGACCCCGGCGCCCGCATCTCCCGCTTCAATCTGTCGGCCTGGGCCATCGCGCACGGCAACTTCGCCGCCTTTCTGATCGTGTTGCTGCTGGCCGCTGGTGGCTACGCCTTCCTCACCCTCGGCCAGAAGGAGGACCCGGACTTCACCTTCCGCGTGATGGTGGTTGAGGTGCTCTGGCCCGGCGCGTCCGTCGAGGAGATGCAAGAGCAGGTGGTCGACAAGATCGAGCGCAAGTTGCAGGAGACGCCGGGGCTTGAATACCTGCGTTCCTACACGCGCCCCGGCTCCGCCGCCATCTTCGTCAATCTCAAGGGCTCAGTGCGTGGCACGGCCGTGGCCGACGCCTTCTACCAGGTGCGCAAGAAGCTCGGCGACATCCGCCAAACGCTGCCTGAGGGCGTGGTGGGCCCGTTCTTCAACGACGAGTTTGGCGACACCTACATGTCGCTCTACGCCGTCACCGGACAGGGCTACAACTATCCCGAGCTCAAGGACTTCGCCAAGAACGCCCGCGACATCCTGCTCCGCATCCCCGGCGTCGCCAAGGTGGACCTGCTTGGTACCCAGGAGGAGCGCATCTTCATCGAGATCTCCTCCGCGGCGCTGGCCGAGCGCGGGCTCTCCGCGCTCGATATCCAGGCGGCGCTCGCCGGCCAGAACGCCATGGACCCGGCCGGCCGCATCGAAACCGGCGAGCGCTCGGTGCGCATCGACGTGGCTGGCGGATTGCGGTCGGTGGACGACATCCGCGAGCTTAGGCTGCGCGCCGGCCAGCAGACCTTCCGCCTCGGCGACATCGCTGTCGTGAAGCGCGCGCTGGAGGACCCGCCCACGTCCAAGGCCCGCTATCAGGGCCAGGAGGCGGTGCTGCTCGGCGCCACCATGGCGCCTGGCTATAACGTTACGGTGGTCGGTGCGGACGTGGAGCGCGCGCTTCACGGCATCGAGCGCGAACTGCCGGTCGGCGTTGAGCTCGGCAAGATTTCCGACCAGGCCCAGGTGGTGAGCAAGTCCGTCGGCGAGTTCCTCAAGTCCCTGGCCGAGGCAATCGGCATCGTGCTCGTGGTCTCGTTCCTGACACTGGGCCTGCGCGCCGGCCTGGTGGTAGCGCTTACTATCCCACTGGTGCTGGCCGCCACGTTCTTCGTGATGCAGGCGATGGGCATCGACCTGCACCGCATCTCGCTCGGCGCCCTTATCATCGCGTTGGGCCTGCTGGTGGACGACGCCATGATCGCGGTCGAGATGATGGACCGCAAGCTGCAGGAGGGCTACGACCGGCTGCGCGCCGCCACCTTCGCCTACACCTCCACGGCGTTCCCAATGCTCACTGGCACGCTCATTACCGTCTCCGGGTTCATCCCGGTGGGCTTCGCGGCGAGCCAGGCTGGCGAGTACGTGAGCGCCCTGTTCTGGGTCACCGGCATCTCGCTCGTGATTTCCTGGTTCGCCGCCGTCTACTTCACGCCCTGGATCGGCTACCGCTTGCTGAAGCCGCGCCGTGGCGCCGGTCATCACGAGGCCTTCAATTCGCTGCCGTTCCGTGCCATCCGCGCCGTTGTCGCCTGGTGCGTGCGCTGGCGGCGCACCGTGGTGGTGCTGACGGTCGGCGCGCTCGTTGCCAGCATTGTCAGCTTCGCCTTCATCCCGCAACAATTTTTCCCTACCTCCAACCGGTCAGAGATCCTGGTCGATCTGTGGCTGCCGGAAGGCTCTTCCTTCGCCGACACCGAGCGCGAGGCCAAGGCCGTCGAGCAGCGTCTGCTCGACGACCCGGATCTCGCCTACGTCGTCTCGTTCGTCGGCGCCGGCGCGCCGCGCTTCTATCTCCCACTCGACCAACAGCTTGAGAACCAGAATTTCGCCCAGCTGCTCCTGATGTCGAAATCTCTGGAGGCGCGCGAGCATGCGCTGGTGCGCGTCCGCCAGATGCTGGCGCACGACTTCCCCAACATTCGCTCCAAGGCCGAACGCCTGTTCAACGGGCCGCCGGTCGGTTGGGCGGTGCAGGTGCGCGTCATCGGCCCGGACCGCATCGAGGTGCGCCGCATCGCCGACGAGGTGGCCAATGCGATGCGCGCGAGCCCCGACATCGGCAACGTGCACGACGACTGGCTGGAGCCGGTGCCGAGCCTGAAGCTGGACATCGACCAGGATCGCAGCCGCGCACTGGGCGTCAGCTCGCAGGCCGTACGCCGCTCGCTGCAGGCAAGCCTGTCTGGCTTCCAGATCGGCGAATTCCGCGAGGGGGACGAGACCATTAAGGTGATGTTGCGCGAGCCGTCGGAAGCGCGCAACGCTCTCACCGCGCTCGACGACGTCTACGTCAAGACCGCGGCAGGCGGCTCGGTGCCGTTGCGCCAGGTGAGCGATATAAAGGTGGTGCTGGAACCGGGCATTCAGTGGCGCCGCGACCGACAGCCGTCCATCACGGTACGCGGCACGATCCCCGACCATCTGCAGTCCAACGACCTCTCCAACGCGGTGTTTGCCAAGCTCGGCCCCCTGCGCGAGGGTCTCC
>JAFMSC010000539.1 GCA_017353825.1 Hyphomicrobiaceae bacterium
TGGTGGCCGTGACGCCGCGCGTGGTTGCCGCGCCGCCGGCCGAGCCGGCCGCCGCGGACGAGCCCTCCCTGAGAACGGCCGCCAGGCAGGACCACACCATGACTGACGCCGTGCCGGTGCCCGTCGGCTCGGCCGGCAAGTTCCGCTGGCCGGCACACGGCAAGATCCTGGTGGGCTTCGGCGGGCAACAGCCCGATGGTACCAGGAGCGAGGGCATCAACCTGGCGGTGCCGATGGGGACCGACATCCACGCGGCCGAGTCCGGGCGCGTGCACTATGTGGGCGACGGCCTCAAGGGCTACGGCAACCTTATCCTGATCCGCCATCCCAACGGTTGGGTCAGCACCTACGCGCACGCCGACAAGGCACTGGTGAAGGCGGGCGACGAGGTGAAGCGCGGCCAGGTGATCGGCAGGGCCGGCATGACCGGGCCGGTGGCCCAGCCGCAGCTGCGCTTCGAGCTGCGCAAAGGCTCGCAGCCGGTGGACCCGATGCCGCTCTTGGCCAATTGACGCCTGCCTCGCGCGCGCGCCCCGCACGGCGGCAAGCTGCCTTGGCGTTCCATCCGTAGAGGGAAAAAGGGGGGTCCTATTCCCGCTTCAGCGTGTGCCCCAGCCGGCCGGCGAGGTCCTGAATGTATTGCCAGGCGACGCGGCCGGAGCGGGAGCCTCGCGTGATCGACCACTCGAGCGCCTCGCGCACCAGCTCATCCTGCCCCACCTTGAGCCTATGGTGCGCGGCGTAGCTCTTGACCATCTCTAGGTACTCGTCCTGGGTGGCGTTGTGGAAGCCGAGCCAGAGGCCGAAGCGGTCCGACAGCGACACCTTCTCCTCGATTGCCTCCGACGGGTTGATGGCCGTGGAGCGCTCGTTGTCCATCATGTCGCGCGGCATCAGATGGCGGCGGTTGGAAGTGGCGTAGAAGACCACGTTCTCAGGGCGGCCCTCGATGCCGCCCTCCAGCACCGCCTTCAGCGACTTGTAAGACGTGTCGTCGCGGTCGAAGGAGAGGTCGTCGCAGAACACGATGAAGCGGTCGGGCGCGGCGCGCAGATGCGCCAGGCACAGGGGCAGCGCGTCGATGTCCTCGCGGTGGATCTCCACGAGCTTCAGATCGGGCCCCAGTTTGGCCGATGACCTGGCAAGCTCGCGCCGCACCTCAGCGTGGGCGGCCTTGACAAGCGACGACTTGCCCATGCCGCGGGCGCCCCACAATAGCGCGTTGTTGGCCGGCAGCCCCTTGGCGAAGCGGCGCGTGTTGTCGAGCAGCTGCTCGCTGGCTCGGCTGATGGCCTTGAGCAGGCCGAGGGGCTGACGGTTGACCTCGGGGACAGGCAGGAACGCCGCCGGGCTCGACTGCCACACGAAGGCCTCGGCAACCGAGAAGTCGAAGGCCGGCGCTGGCTGCGGGGCGATCCGCTCCAGCGCGGCGGCCAGGCGTTCGAGGCTCGCCAGGATGGCCTTATCGTCGGTCATGCAGGGCTCGGCGTCATTGGCGATTTCCGGGCGGATGCCCGTCCAGGCCGCGTTCTATAGACGAGGCGGGCCGCAGCGTCACGGGTGGGACCGTTGCGGTTGCAAACTGGGGCTGCGGCACTATAGTCCCGGCCCAAATTTGGGCCCTCGCCGAGGCGCCAGCCGCGGCCTTGGCAGGGGCTTCCCGAGTTTAAGGAAACCATCCCGATGTTCATTTCACCGGCCTTTGCCCAGTCCCCCACCGGCGGAGTGGGCGACCTCGTCGGCCAGCTGCTGGTGCCGATGCTGGCGGTTTTTGGGATCTTCTACTTTTTCATGATCCGGCCGCAGCAGCAGCGCCTCAAGCAACACCGCGCGACCATCGACGCCATTCGTCGCGGCGACATGGTCGTCACCTCGGGCGGCATCATCGGCAAGGTTACCCGGGTGAAGGACGACGGTGAGATCGAGGTGGAGATCGCCGAGAACACCCGCGTGCGGGTGATCAAGAGCACCGTCGCGGAGGTGCGCGTAAAGGGCGAGCCGGCTAAGGAGACGGCCTGAGGCTGCTGTGCCGACCCTGGACGAAGGCGCTTTTTAGGGCAACTTCGGCGGCGACCGCAGGGATCGCATGCGGCGATATCGGCGTGGGGTGTTGGCACCAGCGTCGGCCGCTGCCTTGCCTGGCCCTTCGGTGATGAGGTGAGCCCACCGGTCGGCGGAAGAGGTTAAAGGATGAGCACGCCCTACTATCCCGGTATCGCGCCCATCGACGCCTATGGTAACGGCGGCTTCCGATTTGCGGGCATCAGCCATCGCGGCTCTCTTCTGTGCCTGCCGAGCGGCATTTACGCCTGGAAGCCGGCCGACCCGCTGGATCAACCCTGCCTGGCGCTTGCGTTGGCCGAGAAGGACGCCATGCGGCTCTTGATCCTCGGCACGGGACCGCGGCAGCTGTTCCCCGCGCCGGCCGTGCGGCGCGCGTTCGCGGTGGCTGGGGTGGCCCTGGAGCCGATGGATACGGGGGCCGCCTGCCGCACCTATAACGTGCTGCTGGCCGAGGGCCGGCCCGTGGGAGCGGCCTTGATCGCCGTGGGTTGACGTGGCCGACGAGCGGGCGGGCGAGCGTGATGGCCTCGGCGCCGGGACGGCGGGCGATGCCGGCATCGAGGTTGCGGGTATCGCCCGCACCGGG
>JAFMSC010000025.1:0-11612 GCA_017353825.1 Hyphomicrobiaceae bacterium
GCTCGCCCGCGAGATCGGCGCCGCCGAGCTTACCCGAACGCTTGCCGAAGATGCGCTACGGCGGCTCAAGGCGATGGCGGCGCCGTAGAGTCCCGCCGTCCAGAGGCTGGCTTAGGTGGGAGGCGCGCATTTTTCGGGCGCCCGAAGAAGTTGTGTGTTGCTTTCGGGCCTAAGCCCACCGCGCGAACCCGCCAACCCTCAGACAAGGTGCTTCGCCATGGGATGGCACAGCGTGATACCCAATGCGTTTGTCGACGGGCGAGCCCCATGGTAGCCGGCCGAAACGTAGAACTCGCGTGCCGTGGTCGAGCTTTGGAGCGTGACCGTACGGACCCCCAGCTCGCGGGCACGAACCTCGAGACAGGCCGCGACGCCCTTGCTCACGCCGCGAAAGCGGGCGTCAGGCGACACATAGTTCAGAAGGACTTCACCTGAGCTGGTGAGGACCCCAAGGCCAAGGATCGCGGTGCCTTCGGTTGCGGTTGCGACCAATACGCCATGCTTTTCGATCCAAGGCCGCATGTTCTCCGGCGTCTTATGGGAGAGCCATAGCTCAAGCGTGAGCGCATCGCCTCGGTGGTCGGCAGAGCTAGGCAATCGATCGCCGCACCACCTCGCTGGCCGCCTCGGCATCCTCGCTGCGGGCTTCACGCAATTCCATCAATGTGGCCTCAATCCTGGCATGAGACGCGCAACCCGGCATTGATCTGACAAATGACGGGCTACAGCCCTCCGGGCCTAGCTCCGTATGCCGCTACGCGGCGATCGGCCGGTCAGGGAAGGCGAGCTGCTCGCGGGCGCGCCACTCGTTGGTGACGTAGTTGATGATCACCGACTTGCGCACACCCTCGATGCGGCGCAGCTCGAAGCCGTGATAGGTGATGTTGGAGGGGACGAACACCAGCGCCGCATTGGGCGCGAACGGCGACCGGCCCACGTGCTTCTTCTCCTGGTCGTAGATGTCGGTGCCGAGGTCGGCGTGTAGGGGATCCGGTGACATGTAAAGGAGCATGGTGAAGGTCTTGACGCCGAGGTCGGTGTGCGGCTCCAGCCAGAAACCGTCCGTATCCTGCGCAAACTCGACCCGCAGATAGGTGCCGCGGAGCCTGGCGCCGAAGTGCGCAGCGATGCGGGCCGTGACGCGCTCATCCTGGAACGCTTGGCAGAAGCTCTCGCACACAGGATAGGCGGCGCGGTTCTGCACGTCGAAATAGCGCCGCGTGGCATTGTGCAACTCCCGCCGGCCGGACACGCCGCTGAGGTCCGGAGCCGGGAACGGGAGTGCCAGGAGCTGGCCGACGGCATCCTCGGGAAGACAGCGCTCAAGAAACCAATGGCGGTAGGGGGTCTCGTGCCGCTGCGAGGTGGCCATGCTGTTGAGGATGGCTGAGACGTGGGCTTCCTTGCTGATCGCCATTCAGTTCTTGTCCTGCTGGAAAGCGGCGCATGATCGCCACCCGCCCCGGAGCGCGTCATCGCACACCGGCAGGGCTGCCGCTCGGGGCAACCCCTTTTAGGACGCCAGCTCATTAAGGGCAAATTTGGGGCACTGGTGGGGGGCAAAGCCCTCCGGTCAAGTCCGCCGCTCCCCTGAGGAGCTCGTGGCTTGCGCCCAAGCTCGAGAGAGCGACCCGTCGGGCCCTGCCCCTGCACCATTGTGCATGGTGTGGGGGCCGATAGTGGCAGTTCTGTGTCAGTGGTGAGATGGTGAGATGGCGAGACTCCACAGCTGGGTGAGGTGGCACCCGCAGCCCCGTGGTTAGCCTGCGTTTGGCCTCGCGATGGGCGATCGACGCCAGCCACAAACGTGCAACCTGAACTGCCAGCTCGCCAACTTGCCACCTCACCCGATTGCCGGGGTCGGCGTGTTCGTCTAGGGTCCCGGCTCCCTCCCCATGCGAGCGTCCGAGGAACCCCCACATGATTGATCTTTATACGTGGTCGACCCCCAACGGCCGCAAGGCATCCATCATGCTCGAGGAGTGCGCCCTGCCCTACACCGCGCATGCCATCGACATTGGCAAGGGCGACCAGTTCAACCCGGAGTTCCTTAAGATCAGCCCCAACAACCGCATTCCCGCCATCGTCGACCTGGACATTGGATTTTCCCTGTTCGAGTCGGGGGCGATCCTCATGTATCTCGCCCAGAAGACGGGGAAATTCTGGCCCGCCAAGGGCGATGCTCATTGGCAGACCGTGCAGTGGCTGATGTGGCAGATGGGCGGGGTGGGGCCAATGTTCGGCCAAGTGCATCACTTCGTGAAGTACAACAAGGGTAAGGCGCCCTACGCCGAGGAGCGCTACCTCAACGAGGCGCACCGGCTCTACGGGGTGCTCGACCGGCGGCTGGCCGAGGCGGAATACCTAGCGGGCGACTACTCGATCGCCGACGTGGCAACTTGGCCGTGGGTGTCGCGTTTCGAGTGGCAGACGGTGGACCTCAACAAGTATCCCAATGTTTTGCGCTGGTACAAGGCGATTGCGGCGCGACCCGCGGTGCAGAAGGGCTATCATGTGCCTGTGGCGCAGCCCGGCATTCCGATGCCCGCCTGAGCGAGGCGAGCCCTCGGGCGTCAAACTGGGGCAGACAAGCAAGGACCCAACATGGCAAAAGAAGGCGGATTTGCGGGCGTCATTGCCCCGGTGCTCACCCCGTTCGGAGAGGACGGCAGCCCTGACGGCGAGCGCTTTTCCGAGCACGCCCAGTGGCTCCTCGCTACGGGTTGCAAGGCGCTGGCTCCGTTCGGCACCACCAGCGAGGCCAACTCGCTGGGGCTCGACGAGCGCATGGAGCTCCTGGAGGAGCTGGTTGATGAAGGGATCGATCCCGCCAAGCTCATGCCGGGCACCGGCACCTGTTCGCTGTCCGACACCATCGTGCTGACACAGCACGCGCTGGACCTCGGCTGCGGCGGCGTGCTGATGCTGCCGCCGTTCTACTACAAGGGTCCGAGCGAGGACGGGCTCTACCGCTACTTCGCTGAGGTGATCGAGGGCGTGGGCGACGACAAGCTCAAGGTCTACCTCTACCATATTCCGCCCGTGGCCCAGGTGGGCTTCTCGCTGCCGCTGATCGGCCGGCTGGTGCGGGAATTCCCGGACACCGTCGTCGGCCTCAAGGACTCCTCGGGCGACTGGAGCAACACGGCGGCGATCCTTGCCGAGTATCCGCAGCTCGAGGTGTTTCCGGGCTCGGAGGTGTTCCTGCTGGAGGGCCTCAAGCACGGGGCGGCGGGGTGCATCTCGGCCACCTGCAATGTCAGCGCCACGGCCATCCGCCAAGTCTATGACAATTGGAGGACGCCGGATGCGGAGCGGCTGCAGGGCCACATCACCGCCATCCGCAAGGCGATCCAGGCCTACCCGATGATCCCAGCGCTCAAGGCGCTGATTGCGCACTACCGCAGCGATCCGGGCTGGGCTAAGGTGCGGCCGCCGTTTACACCGCTGCCAGAGGCAGATGCGATGATGGTGGTGGGCACGCTGGCCAAGGCGCACGGCTTCACGCTCAATTTTGCAGAGGCCGCCTGACATCCAATCCAGCGGCGTGCCGCATCCCGCATCCTCAATACATGTAGTGGCCGCCGTTCACGTGCACGACTTGGCCGGAGACAAAGCCGCCGGCGTCGCTGGCTAGGAACAGGCACGCCGCTGCGATGTCGTCGACGTGGCCGAAGCGCTTGAGCGGGATCTCGGCTGCGATCTTTTCCCGGTCCTGATGCACGTACTGCGTCCAGTCGCGCACCGTATCGATGGCGCCTGGCGCCACCGTGTTGGCGGTGATGCCGTCGGGGCCGAACTCGCGCGCAATCGCTTTGGCAAGGCCGTGCAGGCCGGCCTTGGCGGCTAGGTTTGGGGCGCGATGCGTCACCTGACCCCAGAAGCCATCGAACCCGGAGATCACGATGATGCGGCCCTCGCCGCGTTTGCGCATGTGAGGAAGGGCGTGGCGAGCGAGGAAGAATGCGGCGGAGAGATTGGTATCGATCACCTCGCGCCATTCCTCGGGCGTGATCTCAAGGAACGCGCGGTAGCGGCGCACCGCGACGTTTGACACCACGATGTCGACCGATCCGAACGCGGCGGCGGCGCTCTCGATCAGCCGGCCCGCGTCCAGGTCGTTCGACACATCGGCCATCACCGCCGCGGCGTCGCCGCCGCGATCCTTGATGCCGCGCGCCACGGCCTCGATCGCGTCCCTGTCCCGATGGCCGTTGATCACGACCTTGGCGCCGCCCGCCGCAAAGGCCTCGGCAATGGCGCGGCCGATATTGCGTCCCGATCCGGTAACGACGGCGACCTTCCCGTCGAGCCGGAAACCATCCGAGGTGATCATGGTCCCTCCAAGCTTTTCTGGCGTCGGCATCGTCGCGTGCCGGCTTAAGCCGTGCAAGCACCCCGCGAGATGGGTGTGCGGTGCCAGACAGGTCTGACGGTGCGCGAAATGGACATAGGGCTCGCCCAAGTTCTGCGATACAGTAGCTACCTCGATACAGATCAATAATCAGACGACAAACAAACTGCGTCGGCGCACGCGGGAGGAGACGGGGATGCGGGCGTTGTTTCGAGCGATCGGCGGCGCGCAGGCCGCCCTACTTGCCCTGATCGGGGCGCCGGTTGTGTCGGCGCAGACGTATCCCGAAAGGCCCATCACCGTCGTCGTGCCATTCACCCCTGGCGCCTCCACTGATGCCGTGGCGCGGCTGACGCAAGACACCCTGGCGCGCGAGCTCGGCCGGCCTATTGTCATCGAGAACCGGCCGGGTGCGGGCGGCACGCAGGGCGCGGCGGTGGTGGCCAACGCGCATCCCGACGGCTACACGCTGCTCATCACCGTGAACTCGCCCCTCACCACGAATATGTTCGTGCAGAAGGCCTATCCCTTCGACCCGCGAATGGCATTCGCGCCGATCTCCCTGGCCGCGGACTCGGTCCTGGTGCTTGCGGTCAACGCCAAGATTCCCGTCACGACGGTGCGCGAGCTCGTCGAGTACGTGAAACGCAATCCCGGCAAGGTGAGCTACGGCAGTGCCGGGATCGGCTCGGCACACCACATCGCGGGCGAGATGATCAATCAGCGTGCCGGCATCGACATGGCGCACGTTCCCTACCGGGGGTCGGCGCCGGCGATCCAGGACCTGGTCGCTGGCAGCATCCAGGTGAGTTTTGGCACCACGCCCGCGGTGCTGCCCCACGCGCAAGAAGGCACGGTCCGCATCCTTGCGCTTGCCGAGGCCAGGCGTCATCCGGACTTGCCGGGCGTCCCGACCATCGCTGAGACCTATCCGGGGATTATCACCAATACCTGGGTTGGCTTCCTGGCTCCGGCCGGAACGCCGCCGGCGATCATCTCCAAGCTCAATGCCGCGATGAATCGGGCGCTCAAGCAGCCCGACGTTATCGAGAAGTTCAAGCTGCAGGGGCTCACGGCGGTCGGCAGCAGCCCCGAGGACCTGCACAGGCTCATCGCGGAGGAGTATGCGCGCTGGGAAAAGGTCCTGCCTGGGCTTGGCATCGAGGCCAAGTGAAGCCGGCGATCGCGGCTGGCCGTTTTCAGTTGCGGGTTGGTGCGCGACACGGCCTCAACGCGTGGGATCGACGATGCTCTCCGATCGCCAGATTGTGCCGGCGATCAGTGACTCCTGTGTCCTGGTACATCGCCTTGCCATGCGCCCTCGAGGCGCTGTGGGGCTTGGATGAAGCGTGCAGCACCGCTTGGCGTGGCAGTGTCTAAAGGAGCAACGAGGCATGAGGTTGCCCTCGTCGATGGGACGCCGATTGGTTACCGGTCCCACTAAGAGATGTCCGAGCACCTCCTTCTCAGGCAGCTCTACCTTCTTCCGGCGTATCGGGGCCGCCGTATCAGGGCCGGACACCGGGGCACAATCCTCCTCGCTTGATAGCCGGCGCCGCTTCGGCAGGCCAGCCCGTCGAGGTGCGCGTTCGCATGCGCCGCGTCGGCTGACCTGTGTTGCAGGCTTGTATGCTGCACCGGTGGCGGGGCGCACGCTGCCCGTTGAGAGCTGGTTCCTCTGCGGACGATGGATCTTGCTCGGCCGGCCAAATCAAACCAAGGTCCTGGGCTCCAGGGGAGCGGAGGCTTCTCGTGCGCGCAACGTACGTGTCGCGTCTTGCGCCATTATCCATAGGAGGACTGATATATGACCACCGGCATGCTCCGCCTCGCACTCATGGTGGCGCTCGGGACCGCGGCGGTGGGTCTCGCGCCCGTGGGAGCGCTGGCACAACAATCCACGGCCAAGAAGGTGGCGACCGTCAAGGCCGGCAAGGGCGAGAAGGTGTGCCGCGTGAAGCTTCAGTACACCGGCGAGGTGAGGACCTGGCTGTGCAAGAAGGAGGAGCCGTGCTGCGTCTGGCACGAGATCAACTACGTCAAATGCGGCAGCACCATCACCGGGTGCCTGTGAGGCGGGCAGCTTTGGGGGTCTTGGTGCGTTCACCCGCCGGCATTGGGCCAACCGCACAATAATGGCGGCGGATTTTACGGTGTCAGACCCTCCAGGCTACGGGAGTTGCAGATCTACTCCGTAGACCGCGCGATGACGAAGCCTGAGACCATGGCCGCGAGACGGGGCCAGCCGATGGCCATGGTCTTCGACCTCGGCGGCCTCCCGACTGCCTATGGTGGCAGCTCCCCCGAGGCGCGCCACGCACGAACGCCAGCCGAGCCGTGCCTCTGGGATGCGGGTTTTTTCCGCCGTTGCGTGCCCCCTCCAACGTCTTGCCGATGGCCGCGACCGGTTCCAAGACCCAGGGTTCATCGCATCGTCTTGCCGGCCGGCCCGAGCCGATGCGACGCTTAAGGAGGCGACCAGGGGTGGTACGCCTCGACCGGCTGCATTGGCGCATCGAAGAGGGACCGCGCCGTGAACTCGTGACGGCCTGGAGCCGGAGGAGACGCAGGATGAAGGAGGCTGGCCCTGTTCAAGCTGGCCGCGACACTCGTCTAGTCGTGGGGCAGGCCGCGCCGGAGGTCGGCGAGGACGCCGGAGAGGGGGCGGACCCCTTCGGGGCACGCGTCGGCAAAGTCCGCCCAGTGGCGGCACAGGTCGGCAAATCGGCGGCGCTCGATGGGCGGCAGTGCGTCCACCTCCTCGCGCGTCAATGCGCCGAGCAGCGCTATGATCTTGTCGGCAACGGACATGGCAACGACTCCTCGATCAAACGACCTATTGACCGGCGTATGCGAGAGGTTACCAGGCATACTATCGGTTACATCTTCGCTGTGGGCTCGTCAATCCCTGGCGGCTACAACCGGTCACATGGCGCGAAAGAAGAAGCTGCTGGAGCCTATGTCCATCCGGCTCGATCCTGAGGTGAAAGCCGCCCTGCAGCGCTTTGCCGAGGAGGAGGAGCGGAGTTTATCCTTCTACGTCAACCGGGTGCTGCGCCAGCACGTGCAGCAGATGGAAGCCAAAAAACAGGACGCCAAGAAGCGCGCGCCGGAGCGGTCGTAACTGACCGGATACGAGGGACCCACAGGAGGAGCCATGCGCATCCACCATCTCTACGAGGACGCCGACGGTATCTCGCACTTCCGCGACATCGAGGTGGAATGGGTGGAGGAGAAACCGTTCCGCAAGTTGTCGGCGCGGTTGCCGACTACCGGCATCATCTTCCGTCAGACCTCGGGGGACTACGACCTCGACTGGCATCCGGCGCCGCGGCGCCAGTACATCATCAACCTCGATGCCGGGGTCGACATCACGGCCAGCGATGGAGAACGCCGCATCATCGGCGCAGGAGAAGTGATCCTCGTGGAGGACGTGAGCGGTAAGGGGCACCTGTCCAAAGCGGTGGGCGGCAAGATGCGCCACTCGATCTTCGTGCCCATCGAATGAGGGGGGAAGGCGTGCAACTGTCGCTGATCCCGATCGCAGCATGGGCCGCGTTAGCGTGCCTCGTGTCGATCGCGTGGGCCGACGACGAGGCCGCGCGCAAGGAGCTGGCGTCCACGGGCAAGCTGCGCGTCGGCATCGCAGTGGCGCCGACACCCGGCGCGGGCAACGTGGCGCGTGATGGTGGCGGCAGGTATCGCGGCGTAGCGGTGGACTTGGGCGAGGAGCTGGCCCGGAAGCTCGCCGTGCCGGCGGAGTTCATACCCTATCCCAACTCCGGCGCGCTGACCGACGCGGCGCCCAGTGGCGCCTGGGACGTGGCGTTCCTGCCCGTCGACGCGCAACGCAAGACCAAGGTGGACTTCGGCTCCGCACACATTGTGCTGCAGAGCACGTACCTGGTCGGGCCCGGCTCGGCGATTCCGACGCTGGCGGATGTTGATAAGCCCGGCGTGCGCGTAGCGGGCGTGGAGAACACCGCCACGGCTCGGGCTGCGCAGGCCTCGCTCACGAACGTAACGATGACGCTGGTCAAGACTGCCGATGAGCTGTTCGAGCTCTTGAAGTCGGGCCAGGCCGACGCCATTGCGCTGTCGCGCGAATCACTCACCACGTTGGCGGCCCGGCTGCCTGGCTCGCGCGTCCTCGATGGGGCGTACCTCAACTCCTATGTGGCGGTGGCCGTGCCCAAGGGCCGGCCTGCCGCGCTGGCCTACGCCAGCGCCTTCGTGGACGCTGCCGTCGCCTCTGGCAGCGTGCGCCGCGCCCTCGACAGTATCGGGCTGCGGACGTCTACGGTGCCGCCGCCGGGGACGCGGCCGTAGGCCCTACGGCCTGCGTCGAACAGGAGGCCGTCAGGCCCTTTGGGTGGCGTCTCAGGTTCTATCGCGGGCATTGGCCAACCCTAGCTATAGCTAGCCTGGATTTACATGAAATAGATCCCGCTAACTGTGGCTTAGCTAAGGGATTCATCGGACTCAATATTTTGGCTCGGAGCGTTAGCAAATAGTGCGCTGATAGCTCTGATTTCACATCGCTTCATTGTTTGATGTCGGAGCGAAACGCTCGATGCGCAATTCGCTTCTCTGGTCGGAATCCCCCAAAAAATCGTGATTTCTGTGCGTCGCGGCGCTTGCAGCGCAATCAAGGCTTGACGCCAGAATCGGTTGTTGGCATTGTGATCGTATGCAGATCAACGCACCGTTAGACCTAACGCGGTGCCGGAAGTTCTTCCGGGAACCAACGACCCCGCGGCAGCGCCAGTACGAGGCCTTGCGGGCCTTCTTCATCGACGAGTTGTCATCTGCGGAAGCTGCGCGCCAGTTCGGCTATTCACCGGGCGCCTTTCGCGTGTTGTGCCACGCGTTTCGCCGTGGCGAGTTGCCGGAGTTCTTCGCAACGGCCCGCCCTGGGCCCCGCGAACAGCCTAAGAAGAGCGGCGCGAGGGACCAGATCGTCGCGCTGCGCAAGCGCAACTACTCGGTCTACGAGATCAGCGCCGCGCTCAAGGAAGAGGGGACGCCGCTAAGCCCCACTGCCGTGCGAGAGGTCCTCGCCCAGGAAGGGTTTGCCCGGCTGCCGCGCCGGCTCGACGAGGAGCGACCGGTTGGTGTCGGCCCGACCATCGAAGCGGTCTGCGATGTCCGCGCGTTCAACCTCGAGCCGCGCACTTTTGTAACCCGCGTGGGAGGGCTGTTCCTGTTCCTACCCGATTTGGTACGGCTTGACGCCGATGCCTGGGCGCTCGGTGCCAAGCTCCCCGGCTCGCGCATGATTCCGGCCGGCCATGCACTGCGCTCCGCATTGGCCCTCAAGCTATGGTCGGTCGAGCGCAAGAGCCACATCATGGCGCTTGTCGCCGACGAAGGGCTTGCCTTGTTCAGCGGGCTCAATGTGGCGCCCAAGAAGAGCTACTTGAGCGAGTACTCCTCGCGCATCACGCCGCAAAAAGTCTCCAGCCTGCTCGGCCTGTGGCACGCGAGCGTGACTGGAGAGGCCCTCATCGGCGACCAATCGATCAACCTCGACTTCCACTCGGTACCCTATTTTGGCGAGCACCCGCTGGTTGAGTCCCACTACCAGTCCAAGCGAAGCCGCCGCGATCCCAGCATCCTGACGTTCCTGGCCCAGGATGCCGAAACCCATGTGTTCTGCTATTCGAACGCCAATATCCGCAAGGGCGAGGAGGCCGATGAGGTGTTCCGCTTCGTCGAGTTCTGGAAGCGCCACCATGGGTCACCGCCCCAGGAGCTTGTCTTCGATTCCACGCTCACCACCTATGAGGGGCTCGATCGGCTCGATGCTGCCGGTATCCGCTTCCTCACCCTGCGGCGGCGCTCAGCCAGCCTCCTCGCCGAAATCGAAGCGCTGCCTGCTTCCGCCTGGCGCACCATCTCGCTCGATGGTTCCCGCAAGCACCGAACGCCACGGGTGTTCGAACAGAAGGTTTGCCTGCGCAAGCGCACCTATCGTCAGTTGTTCATCACGGACCTGGGGCACGACGAGCCGACGATCCTGATCACCAATCACGCCAACGCCACGTCCAAGCAGCTGATCACCCGCTATGCCGGGCGCATGCTCATCGAGAACGCGCTGTGCGACGCGGTGCGCTTCTTCCACATTGACGCACTCTCCTCCTCGGTCGCCCTCAAGGCCGACTTCGACATGGCCTTGCTCGTCCTCGCCTCCGGCCTCTACCGCATCATGGCCCGCCGCATGCGCGGATACGACGATGCGCAGGCGCGTCAAATCTTCCGTGACCTGATCGACATGCCGGCCGATGTCGCGATCACGACCACCGAAGTCACGGTACGCTTCCATCGCCGTGCCCATCTGCCCATCGTCCTGGCCTCGGGGTTGTTCAATAAGCCAGTTCGGGTCCCATGGTGGGACGGTCGCTCCATGCGGCTGGTCGAATAGGTCGCCAACAGACGTTAGGCCAAGGGCGTTCCGTGGAAATCCAGGCTAGCGCTCGCCGACGATTGCCTCGGTCTCCAACAGCAGGCGCGCAAGCTTGTCCAACGCCCCTGCCGGTTCGTCACGGGCGATCGCTCCCAGCGCCTCCATGACCCTGGGCCTGAAGCCGTTTGGCCGGCGTGGAAAGGCCTCGACGGCGGCAGCGGCTCCCTTCTCGTTCAGCAAGTAGGCACCGTTGACGGCACACAGGACCTGACACAGGCAGGCAATGCATCGGAAGGCGCAACCTGACACGTAGACGGCGTCTTCGAGCGCGCGACCATGTCGGGCAACCTTGATCGCAAATTCAGCCTCCCACAGGAACGCCTTGATGACCGCGGCTCGAAGCGCCTGCGGATAGGGTAGCGTGAGCGTCTTGAGCTCTGCCAACCGGCCCGCCGGGTCCCACAACGGGTGGCAATAGGCCACCTCTCCCATGTAAATCGTCGACACGAAAGCATGCGGGTGCCCCGGCTGGTAGTGACGCTCGATCGATCCTCTGCGGCAGTCACCGATGACCTCGCCGACCCGCACCAGGTCTCGGTACAGGAGATCCACTCGGGTTCCACGAACTGTGAGCCAGCCTCCGCCATTGATCCAAGGCCCCCAGCCACCGACGGGAGTGACACTGGCCTCCGGTCCCCGGTCGTCGAATTGCGCGACGATACCCCGAAGGCCGGCGACATCGAGCGGCTCCTCGGCAACGTAATAGAGCCCAATGTCGTAGTCGGACTGTTTGGTCGCCAGGCCACGCGACCGCGACCCTCCAAGCGCGATCGCGCAGACACCCGGTACGCG
>JAFMSC010000025.1:11622-19886 GCA_017353825.1 Hyphomicrobiaceae bacterium
GGTACGCGTGAAAGCGTATCCGTCAGGCGAGCAAGTAGCCGCTCGTCGTTGTGGTCGGTCATGGATTGGATCTCAGCATCTGCTCACGAAAGTAAGCGCAAGGCCAAGCGAGAGAGCTCAGGCTTATTCTGCGACAGCGCCGATCGGCACACCCTCAGCCGCGCGGCCGCACGGGCAGCGAGTAAGCAGGTAGCCCAGGCGCCCTTGAGACCTCACTGGCTCATGTGATGGATCCTTCGAACGGGTGAGCGCTTGCCGCCGCTTCGGTGCTAACCTGCCAGCTCCTGGCGCACGATGCCCGCTCCCTCACTGAGCGCCTTGAGCTTACCGAAGGCGACCTTGCGCGGCAGGTACTTCATGCCGCAATCCGGCGCGGGGATCAGGCGTTCGGCGCCAACGTGCTTCAAGCCGCGGCGGATGCGCTCGGCCACCTTGTTGGCCGTCTCCACCCTGGGGTCGCCGAGGTCCAGGACCCCAAGCAGGACCTTCTTGGGCGCCAAGTCGTGGAGCACGCCCAGATCGAGCTTTGGCTGGGCGGCCTCGATGGAGATCTGCTCGGCGGTCGAATCGGCCAGCTCCGGCAAGAACGAGTAGCCGACGGGCTTGGTCTCACCAGGCACCAGGGCCGCATAGCCGAAGCACAGGTGCACGATGGTTGGCACGGTGATGCCTTGCAGGGCCCGGTTGATGGCCTTCACCGCGATCCGCTTGGCCGCGTCTGGGTCGTTCCTGAGCCACGGCTCGTCGAGCTGGATGATGTCGGCGCCGGCCTTCACGAGGTCCTTGGCCTCGGCGTTCACGGCCACCGCGTAATCCATCACCATCTCGTCGGTGTCCTTGTAGTATTCGTTGATGGCCTGCTGGCTCATGGTGAAGGGGCCAGGCAGAGTGATCTTGGCGAGCCGGTCTGTATTGGCCCTCAGGAACTTCATGTCGCGCACCTCGACCGGGCCCCTGCGCCTGATTCTGCCCACCACGCGCGGCACCGGCGTGCGGTGGCCGGAGCGCGCCTTGACGTGCCCAGGCTTGTCTAGGTCGATGCCTTCGAGGGCGGTGGCGAAGCGGTTGGAGTAGCTCTCGCGTCGGATCTCGCCGTCGGTGATGATGTCGATGCCGGCCCGCTCCAGGTCGCGGATGGCGAGGATGGTTGCGTCGTCCTGGGCCTGCTCCAGCAACTCGTCCGGCAAACGCCAGATGTCCATGCGCACGCGCGGTACGCTTTTCGACAGCATGGGGCGGTTCACGAGCCAGTCGGGCTGGGGATAGCTGCCGACGACGGTGGTGGGCAGCAGGTGCTGCTGGGGCATGCGCGCTCGCCTTTCCTGGGTGCTTTCGTGCCGACCCTAGCGGCGGGCGCCGCACGTGACAACACGGGCGCCGCAGCCCGCAACGGCCCTCCGACGACGTTCTACTCTGCCAGACCGGCGGAGGTAGCGGGCGCGATCCCACGCGTCCCGCGCGGGAGACGGCCCATCCGGCCACGATATCGTGCACGATGCGCCTCGCCCGCCGGCCACACGTATTGATGATCGGCGCCGCGGGCGGCTACTGTGGCTCCGTGTTTGAGCCAGCCGATCGGGTGGTCATGCCGGCTGTTGTGGGAGGACCTAAACCTAGATGAAGCGACCCTTCCTTGTGATCGCCCTGGCGTGCCTCGCCCTGTTCGCGGTCGCCGGCATCGCCGTCGGCGAGCTGCTGCCCTACCTGTTCACCCACCCGCACGCGTTCCGAGGCCGCCGGGCCGGGTCCTACGGTCTATCAATCTGGGCAATCCTGCAGAACGTGTCGGCGGTGATCGGGATCGCCTCGTTCGCGATCCAGATCGTGCAGTGGGGGCGGAGACGCCGCTCTTGAGGGCCCCGCAGCCCGCGGTCAGTGCTCGGCCGGCGCGCTCGGCCGACCGGCGTCGGCTGGCCCTGGCGCACGGGCGTGCTTGGCAAACATGTCGGCCGTGATGCTGGCATACCAGGCGACGCTGTCCTGATAATTCTGCCGCCGCAGGTCGGCGGGCTCGCCGGGCTGCGACACGAACGCATTGGAGGCCACAAGCTTGCCGCCGCCGGGCGCATAGTCGGCGCTGAACTTGACGCTGTCGTCCGGCGCCACCAGCGACCAGCAGGCATCGCGGTAATGCGGCTCGGACCTGTCCGTGTTGTTGAGCGCGGCGATGATGTCGGTGGCGACCACCTTGGCCTGGCTGTTGGCGGAGAACGCCGACTTCGGCATGTCGGCGGCCACGGCAGCGTCGCCCAGCACGTACACGTCGGGCACGTTGCGGGACATGAAGCTCTCCGGGTGGATCGGGCACCAGTCGCCGTCGGTGCAGCCTGCGTGCGCCGCAATCTCGCCGGCGCGTTGCGGCGGGATCACGTTGGCCACGTCAGCGCGCACCCGCTTGCCCGCCTTGGTCAGGATCTCCCTGGTCGCCGGGTTGAGGCTGGCGACCGCGAAATCGTCGACCTCGTTGGACAGGTTTAGCTCGATAATGCCCTTGTAGTAACGGCTGAAGGCCTCCTCGAACAGGGCTTGCTCGGAGAACTCTTTCTTGGGGTCGAGGATGACGAGCTTCGACCTCGGCTTCCTGGTCTTCAGGTAGTGGGCGATCATGCAGGCACGTTCGTAGGGCGCCGACGGGCAGCGGTAGGGGCTCGCCGGCATCACCATGGCCACCGTGCCGCCATCGTGCATCTGTAAGAGCTGATGGCGCAAGAGCCGCTTCTGCGCCGCGTTGGTGGTGTAGGCGTGCGGCATGGCGCGCGCCGCCGCGTCAGGCGAATAGCCGGCGATGGCGTCATATTTGATGTCGATGCCCGGTGAGAGCACCAGTCGGTCGTAGGTGTAGGTGCGGCCACCGCGCGTCCGCACGGTCTTGCGCGCGGGATTCACGTCGGTGGCGATGTCATTTACGACCCACACATAGAGCCGCCGCAGGCCGGCATAGCTGTGATTGAGTGATTCGAGGGTGCGTAGGCCGCCGAGATACGGGTTGGAGAAGAATGAGGAGCTGTAGATCGGGTTGGCCTCGATGAGCGTTACGTCGATCTCCGGCGCCCCGATCTTGAGGTAGTGCGCCACGGTGGCCCCGCCCGCGCCGCCGCCGACCACCACCACCTTGAGCTCGGCCTGGGCGATAGCGAAGGGGCCGAGCAGCGGTGCCGTGGCAGCACCCGCGCCCGCCGCCCCGGCGAGCCTCGCGAAATCCCGTCTGGACGGCCTCGACATGCCGATCTCCCTGGTCCTTGGCTTATGGGACCGACAGGCGCCGCCCGCAAGGCCTGCCTCCTACGGCGCTGCGCCCTGCATTACACCAGCGCCGCGCGGCGCACAGCTTTGCCCTCGCGACCGAACCGGCTTGGACAGCAGGCCGGTTCCTACCGGCCACAGGTCTAAGACATTGTCGCGGCTTTCAGCGGACCTTCACCGCCATGTGCGTTGCGCCGGCGGCGCGCAGTATGTTACGCCGCCAGTCAATTCTTGCCATGTCTTCGCCAACAGACAGCTCGGTGCTGGACCGGCGCTCCTTCCTTCTCGGGACGGCCGCCGTGGCAGCGATTGCGCCTTTTCTCGGCGCCGCCGCGCAGGATGCCGCTCCCCAGACCTGGGAAGAGGCCGTGAAGAAGATTGCCGGCGACGCCCAGCCGGTCACCGACGGCAAGCGCCTGACCTTCGAGCTGCCAGAGACCGCCGAGAACGGCAACATGGTGCCGTTCTCCGTCGCCGTCGACAGCCCGATGAACGAGAAGGAGCATGTGCGGGCCATCCATGTGATCGCCACCGCCAATCCGCAGCCGAGTGTGGCCTCGTTCCGCTTCACACCGCTGTCCGGGCGGGCCGCGGTGGCCAGCCGCATGCGCCTGGCCGGCACCCAGGACGTGATCGGCTTGGCCGAACTGTCCAACGGCACGTTCGTCATGACCCGGCGGCCGGTGAAGGTCGTGATCGGCGGGTTCAGCGGCTAGCAGCGAGGGCCTCGATATGACAAAGGCGCGCGTCAAGCTTCCGGAGAGCGCCAAGGTGGGCGACGTGATCGAGGTCAAGACGCTGATCTCGCACATGATGGAGACAGGCCAGCGCAAGGAGCCCGACGGCAAGCCCATCCCGCGCCTCATCATCAATACTTTCAGCGCCACCTTTGCCGGAGTGGAGGTGTTCAAGGCCGACCTGCACCCCAGCATCGCGGCCAACCCGTACCTCGCCTTCTACATGCGTGTGCCCGGGCCCGGCGAGTTCGAGTTCACTTGGACCGACGACAACGGCGAGAGGGTCTCCGAGAAGGTGAAGCTCAACGTGGTCTGAACCCGGCAATCTCGGGCGGCATCCGGCTTCCGGTCGGCGCCGCCGTAGTGTAGGTGTGCGTAAAGAGACGGCCCCCCGAGGCGAGCCGGAGGTAAGGCCAGCGCAACCCGAGGGAGACCAGCCATGCCCGAAGATCCAGTCTGCGCCCAAAAGGGCCCTTATCAAGTGGCGCTCGAAGCCGGCAAGGCCTACTTCTGGTGCGCCTGCGGGCGTTCGGCCAAGCAGCCGTTCTGCGACGGCTCCCACAAGGGCACCGGACTCGAGCCGCACCGCTTCGTGGCCGAGGCTTCTGGCACGTTCAACTTGTGCGGCTGCAAGAGCACCGACGATCGCCCCAACTGCGACGGCACCCACAACGTGCTGTGAGTGCGAGCTTGTGCACAACTCCCAAAAAGGCGGCGATGGCCACTCCGCCCCCGAGAACGCGTCGATGGGGTCAGAGCCTGCGGGTTTGACCCCTATCGGATGACTTTATTCATAATGTTGGTACACGGTTCATGACCCTGGAGCTGGCATGATATAGTGCTCGCACCTTGGAATGGGGCGCGGGGCCTCCCGCTAGGGGTGCGTCTTGAGCCGGAGCCGGGCGCCGTCCGAGCCCCGCGTGGCAGCCAGGCCAGCCGAATGCCGAGCCTACGACCTCGGACTTGGCGGGAAGGAAGGCCGAATTCGCTCAACACACGCTCAAGGACGAGGGGTAGGGATTGCGCCGAAGTCGTTGCTTGGATAGCCCGCACGACATGGGTGGCGAGGCCGGCCAAGCCTCGAGCGGCTGCCAGAGGCGGCCGGACCGGGCGTTCTTCGCGCCCCACCGGTAATGGCATGGCCCACGGGCGAGCCTGGACGCCCTACCTCTCCTCTCCCCACAAATCCTGCCGCGAAGGGCGAGGGCTTGGGCGCGCGCGCCGCGGTCGACCCGGTCCTTCAAGAGCCGCCCGATCCGCGCTAGAAGGCCGCCGGAAGCTGCCCCAGGCGCAACCCGTAGCGACAAGGACACGACGCCCATGACCGCCATCGTCAACATCATTGGCCGCGAGGTCCTGGACAGCCGCGGCAATCCTACGGTGGAGGTGGACGTGGTGTTGGAGGACGGGGCTATGGGGCGCGCCGCGGTGCCCTCCGGCGCCTCCACAGGGGCGCACGAGGCGATCGAGCTCAGAGACGGCGACAAGGCGCGCTATCTGGGAAAGGGCGTGCGCAAGGCCGTGGAGGCGGTAAACGGCGAGATATTCGGCGCCCTGTCCGGCATGGACGCCGAAGACCAGCGCCGTATCGACGACGCGCTCATCAAGCTCGACGGCACCGCCAACAAGGGTCGCCTCGGCGCCAACGCCATTCTGGGCGTGTCGCTGGCCGTGGCCAAGGCGGCGGCAGCGGCGCGTGAGCTTCCGCTTTACCGCTACCTGGGCGGCGTACGGGCGCACGTGCTGCCGGTGCCGATGATGAACATCGTCAATGGCGGGGCGCATGCGGACAACCCCATCGACATTCAGGAGTTCATGATCATGCCGGTCGGGGCGGCCTCGTGTGCCGACGCCATCCGTATGGGCTCGCAGGTGTTCCACACACTACGCAAGGCGCTGAAGGACGCGGGCCACGTCACCAACGTCGGCGACGAGGGCGGCTTTGCACCTAACCTCAAGTCTGCGGACGAGGCGCTGTCGTTCATCATGAAGGCTGTCGAAGGTGCGGGCTACAAGCCGGGGGAGGAGGTGGTCCTGGCGCTCGATTGCGCCGCGACCGAGTTCTACAAGGACGGCAAGTACCAGCTGGCGGGCGAGGGCAAGACCCTCGATGCGGCCGGGATGGTCAAGTATCTCGCCGGCCTCGCCAGCCGCTTCCCCATCGTCTCCATCGAGGACGGCATGGCCGAGGACGACTGGCAGGGTTGGAAGGCGCTCACCGACGAGCTGGGCACCAATTACCAGCTGGTGGGCGATGACGTGTTCGTCACCAACGCCAAGCGGCTCAAGGAGGGCGTCGCCAAAGGCATCGCCAACTCCATCCTGGTCAAGGTGAACCAGATCGGCTCGCTCACCGAGACGCTCGACTGCGTGGCCATGGCCCAGGCTGCGGCCTACACGGCGGTGATCTCGCACCGCTCCGGCGAGACCGAGGATTCGACCATCGCCGACATCGCCGTGGCCGTTAATGCCGGCCAGATCAAGACCGGCTCTCTCTCCCGCTCCGACCGCATGGCCAAGTACAACCAGCTGATCCGCATCGAGGAGGACCTGGGCGACCAGGCGCGGTATCCGGGACGAGCGGCGCTGAAGGCCCGGTGACGCCGCCAGATGGTTGAGATCGTGAGTCCGGCGTCCAACGCCGTGACGGAACATGGTCGCCTCTCATACGACGCCCGCCGCGGCGCAGCGGCGCACCGCATTATGAAGGCCCTGCCACGTCTCCCGAAGGCGGGACAATGGAGTGTGAACGCTCAATCGGATCGAATGGTCCTTCAACACCCCTCCCGCCGAGACTCGTTGGTTGGAGTCGGATTGCGTGTTCTCGCGGGATGGGTGCCCAGTTCGGCTCGATCCCAACCGCCTCGAAACCTACGAGACATATGCTCCGCAGGCCGGGCCACTGGCCATCGAGCCCCGACATCATCGCCGCGAATGCTCGACCATTGTCAGAAGCCGAAGCTGTGATCGCGACGTGATCGGCGGGCTCAGTCCTTCTGCGCCACTCCCATGAGAGGCGAACCGCGCTTCGTGGCTGGGCGTGCGGCGGCCTCGGCTGCGGCCTGCTCGATGAGGAGGGCGTGCACGCTGTCGATCGGGTTGGGGCGCTCGAATTCGAAGCCGGCGTCAAGGAGGCGCTGCGGAACGATCTGTTGGCAACCGTAAAGGACGTCGGCGAGGAAGCCGATGCGGCGGCGCAGGGCAAGGCGCGGCAGGGCCACGCGCAACCGCCTCGGCACCGCCTCCTCCAGGAGGTCCTTGAGGTCGCGCGAGCTGAGCGGCTCCGGCGCCACCGCGTGCACCGGTCCCGCCACGCCGCGCGCACGCGCCAGCCAGGCCAAGAGCGAGACCGCGTCACCGAGGTCGATCGCCGGAATGAGCGCGGGATTGGGGGATTCCGGCGGCGGCGCGCGCCAGGTGAAGCCTGACGCCTGGAGCTGCCGCAGCGACTCGATGAAGCCGCCCTGCCCGAGCACCATGCCGAGCCGCACCGAGCTGACGGTGGAGCCGTTGGCCCCGATCTGCTCGGCTGCCTCCTCGGCCGCCAGGAGGGCCAGCGCCAGCTTGTTCTTGGGCCGGCCCAAGGCGCTCGATTCGGTGACCGGAGGGCCGGCGCGAAAGCCGTAGACCGACACGCTGGAAGCCACAATCAAGTGGATCTTCTGTCGCCCTAGGGCCTCAGCCAGCGCCTTAGCGGTGGTGCGGCGCGAGCCCGCGATACGCTCGCGCGCCGCGCGCGTTGCAGCCCCGTAGATCGGCTCACCCATCAGGTGAACGATGCGCTCCACCCCCTCCAGTGCCTGCTGCGGGAACGGCTCGGTGCGCGGATGCCACTCGAACGCCTGAACGAGGCTGCTGAATTGCTCGAATGCCTCTAGCACCCGGTGCGGGCGGCGTGTGATGAGGCGGACCTGCTGGCCCTGGTCGAGCAATGCTTGCGTAAGGGCCCTGCCGATCAGGCCGGTTGCCCCGGTTAATAGGATGGTCATAGCCCCTCGTGGGCGCGCCCAGAGCGTTCCAACATCCCAGGCCGCGAATCCCGACCGGGCATTACGGCATCAGCATGGCCGGTGCAAGTGGCGCCGAGAGGGGCGGGTGGGTCGGAGCGGCGTCACCCGGCATGCTGCCGCGCTCGAGCTTCAACTCAACGGCCGGGGCTCGGGGTCCCCCGACGGCCCGCCGCGAGCCGGCGACCCCGGCGGGTGGCGCTGGCCCTACTGATTATCCCCCGCCAGCGCATCGCACACGGCCCGGGTCACCTGGGCGGTGGTGGCGGTGCCCCCG
>JAFMSC010000177.1 GCA_017353825.1 Hyphomicrobiaceae bacterium
GATATCGGGCGCCACTTGGCGTCGGCGCCAAGGAGGCGCCATCTTTTCTCGCGATTGATCGCGCGACCGGCGACGGGGATTGCAAGGCGGCCACCCGCACGGTTTGTTGCCCATTGCGGCCGTCCAGGGGGTGTTTGATGAACGTTCAGGTTGTTTCCACCACTGACGAGCTCACTCCCGGCGAGCAAACCCTCGTGGCGGCCATGCGTGCCGGGAGACGGGCCGAGCTCGCCGGCCAGTTGGTGCGTGCGCGGGTGCTGCGGGAACTCGCCACCGAATCACGAGGGGATTGGGGGCTGCCTCCGGTCGGTCTTGGGATATACGACGCGGTCATCGAGGGTACGCTTGATCTGGAGGGCTGCGCCGTCGCCAAACCCATGGTGTTCTTGCGTTGTCGCTTCGAGCCGGAGGGCCACGGCGATGCCGCCATCAGCTTGCGCGACGCCACACTCAAGCGCATCGCGCTCTACGACTGCACTCTCGCTGGCGCCATCAAGGCCGACCGTGCGAGCATCGAGAGCGCGTTCTTCCTGAGCGGCAGCACGATACGGGGCATGCTCCGGCTGCGTGGCGCCAGCATCGGCGAGGCACTCGCCATGGATCGCGTCACCATCGCCTGCCCGGGAGAAACGGCAGTTCTCGCGGATGGAATGCACCTCGGAGGCCCGTGGATCCTGCGTGGTGCCGCGGTCACGGGTGGGATCAGGCTGGCGGGCGCGCGCGTGTCTGGGGGACTCCTGTGGGAGGAAATGGCGCTCAAGCGTTCCGGTGTTGCCGTCAACGCCGACGGCGCGACCGGCGAAGGCGTATGGGTGCTGCGCCGGGCGCACATCGAAGGTGCGGTGCGCTTCCGTGGCATGACGGTCAAGGCCATCGATGGGGAGAACCTGCAGATCGACGCGGCGGCCGAGGCCTTCAACGGCCGTGGCGCTGATATCGGCGGCGACGTGATCCTCGACGGGGCCAAAATAACCGGCGGCATCCGGCTCGGACGGGCGCACCTGGCGGGCGAATTTGCGGCGAGAGGCGCCACCGTGGTGGGGCCTGGGACAGAGTGGGCGCTGGCCGCCGCCGGCATCATCGTCGACCAGGGCGTATCGATCTCGGGAGCCAAGGTCAAAGGCGGGCTTTCGCTCGCCGGCGCTCGCATCGGCCAGGGGCTGGCGGCGAGCAGCATTGAGATCGATGGTCAGGGGCGCGCGATCGAGGCCGATGTGATGCACGTCGGCGGCAATTGGATCATGCGCGGCGCAAAGATTACCGGCAGCGTCCGCTTCGCTGGAGCCTACATCGAGGGCCAGCTTGGACTCACCGAGAGCCGCATCGTGGGAACCGGCGACCTCGCCATCCGCGCTGATGCGGCTACCATCCACGGCGGGTGGTTCATGGGGCGGGCCGAGATCCGCGGCCTCGTGCGCCTGCCGGCGGCACGGCTTGGCAACGAGATGCGGCTCAGGGGCAGCAGGCTGCAGGTCGCCGCCGGCCCGGCCGTGTTTGCAAGCGGCGTCAAGCTCGCACGCGAGCTGGTGCTTGATGGTGGCTTTGCGGCCACGGGCGGCATCATCCTGGACCACGCCGAGATCGCGGGGTTCGTGGACTTCCGCGATAGCCGCATCACCTCGGCCGCGGTCAATCGCGGCGGCGCGGCGCGCGCGGGCGCCCACGACGAGGTGCTCGACGCTCGCTACGACGAGGTCGCGATCAGCCTGGTCGATGCCCGCCTCGACCGACTGGTGATGCCCCAGGCCGCCACGGATCGGCCGCGCGGCATCGTCGACCTTTCCCGGGCGCGCGTTGGCAGCTTCGAGGATTCGGCCGCGGCCTGGCCGCCGCCTCTCAAAGGGAAGCGGGGAGAAGGGCGCTGCTTTGGCGTCGACGGCCGCGACATCGACCATCTGGTTCTCGACGGCTTCGTCTACGAGCACCTTGAGAGCCCGGCTGGGCTTCCGCGAGCAGGCACCCCCGGCGGGGGACGAGCGTCCTCGCAGGAGACCAGCGCCGCGCAGATGCGCGAACGCTGGCTTGAGGGCCAGTCGCGCCGCGATCTGGATACGCACTTCAAACCTCAGGCATGGGTGCAGCTATCACGGCGTCTGGCGGCGCAGGGCTACAATGGGGATGCGCGCGAAGTGGCCATCGCCCTGCGCCGCCGGCACCGCCGGAGCGCCTCCGCAAGCCGCGGCGCTCGGTTGCAGGGGTGGTTCCTCGACGTGTTCGCGCTTTACGGCTTCAACCCGTGGCGAACAGTGGTCTGGATGGGGGCCTTCGTCGCCCTGTTCGCCGGTATCTGGTCGTGGGCCGCGACCGGTTGCGCGCAAGCCGATTGCAAGGACGAAAGCGTGTTCGTAATGGCGCTCAAGGGCAACTTTGGACAAGACGACGCCAAGGCCGTGGCCAATTATCCTGCCTTTAGCGCGCTGGCCTATTCGCTCGACGTGTTCCTGCCCTTCGTCGACTTCGGCTTCGAGACCCACTGGCGGCCGAACGTCGGCTACCGGCCGCTGGGCGAGGTGTCCTTCGGCGGGGTCCTGTCCGTCGGGCCGGCGCGTGCAGCGCCTACGGTCGGCGGCATTCTCTATGGCCTCTACGTTCTGGAGATGGTCATCGGCTTGATCCTCACCTCGCTGGCCATCACCGGCTTCACCGGGCTGCTCAAGGGCGACGACGCCTAGCGCGGCGACAGGAGTTTCAGCGCCGGCGCGGATCAGGGAGCTTTCCTACACGCTCCGGCTGCCGCTGAAGGGCCAGCTGCCCACCGCGGCGCTCACCGTGCCGCTGATCTTGTCGCCGTCGATGGCGCCCGAGAACTCAAGGGTAAGCGGCATCGGGTTCTTGATGTTGGCCTTCCAGGACGCGCTGCTGCCGGCCAGCTTACCGTCATAGATGTCGACGGCGTTGCCGTCCTCGGCGCTCATCTTACCGGTGAGTACACCGCCCGCCGTCTCAAAGGTCAGCGTGACTTTGCGCTCGCCGATCGGGGTCTGCATCGCCACCTTCCAGGTTCCGGCCGCGGACATCGGTCTCTCCCTTTCTTGGAGCAGCGCTGCGCCCGACTGCAGCGGCATGTTGAGACTACACCAGGGCGGCGACGGTGCCTACCGGCGAGAAAGTACTCCGTTTGCAGTTCCGCCTGGGGGTGACACCATGGGTGCCGGCGGGGTTATGATGGCCGCCATGGCGGCACGCTCCTATGGCGGGACGGCCGAGCGAGAGGAAGAAGTCCCATGCGTAGAGCGCATCTTGTGGGGGTTGGCTGGAGGGTCGGTGCGGTGGCCGCGCGGCTAGCCTGCTGGCTCCCCTGCCTGCTGCTGTCCGCGCCACTGTGGGCCGGCCAGGTGCGCGTGGAGGAGGGTAAAGGGCCTGAGCAGGTGGTCGTCGACACGTCCGACGCCGGCGTGGACGAGGTGCTCGCCGCGCTTGCCGGCCATTTCGGCTTTGCCGTGGAACGCCGCGCCGCGCCCGCGCCGACGGTGCGCTATTCGGGCCGCCTGCAAGGATCACTGGACGCCATCTTGGATCGGGTCCTGCGCCACGAGGGGCACATCATCGTGCACTCGCGGGAGGCACAAGCGGGGATCGAGCGCGTGGTGGTCCTTGATGCCAAGGGCGGCCCGCCCGCGGCCGCGCCGGCCGCAAGCGCCGCCAATCCGATTGCCGCCATCAAGGCCAAGCTGCGGGAGCGCGAGAAGGCCGGTCGATAGCCGGCGCAATGGCTCCCTCAGTTCGCGTTCCGCGAAGCGGTCTACGGTTACTGCGCCTGCGCTAACGCCCGCAGCCACCACACGCCCCATATGGCGGGCGCCAGGAAGGCGCCGAACGGGATGCGCTCGCGCCCGGACAGGCTCCTCCGCGTAAGGAGCGCCAGCGCGACGGCAACGCTGAGCGCGGCAGCTCCGGCCAGCAGCACGGCGTCAGGCAGGTGCTCCCAGCCGATCCACGCGCCCGCCGCGGCGGCCAGCTTCACATCCCCCATCCCGAGGCCCTCGCGATGGCGCAGCCTCCAATAGGCCTCGCGCAAGAGCCAGAACCCGGCGCCGCCGAGGCCCGCCCCGATCAGGTGGTCCAAGCTGATGATCCGGTCTTGCAGAGGGTCCAACAAAGCGCCGGAGGCCACCAGCCCCAGCGGAATGGCCGGCAGGCAGACCGCGTCGGGGATGATGAAGCGGCGCGCGTCGATGGCGGCGACGGCCTGCATGGCCCACCCGAGCAGACAGGACGCGAGCGCCGCCCTCATCGAAAGCGTGGCGAAGGAGACTGCCGCGATGCCAATGCTGCAGGTCACGGCCGCGGCGGCGGCCATGAGCCTGGGGACCTGCAAGTTGGTCGGCATTGAACGCAACCCCTTCTTAGTCCGTGAACCGGAGACATTCGATCGGGCAGTTTCGTGCTAGCCCTTGCAAAATTACCGTGCCAGCCGGCCGGTGCCGCGAGCCCCCGATCCTAGGTACCCTAGCGCGCCAGGCAAAGCTTCCGCCAGATTTCATGAGAGTTTCAAGATCAGGACCCCACGATGTGGCTTTGGGGCCCTTCCACCTACCGGATGACTTGGCCAGCTATTTCTCCTCGCTCGGGCGCCGGATAGCCGACGCCATTGAGACGCTCTCAGACGACGCCGCAGGCTGTTGACGAAAGAGCGCCCCCCTGTCGGACGCCGAACTTGCTCGCCGCGACCTGTCCCAGGACACAGGTCTCAGCCGCCCGGAACCGGACTGTCCCTCGGCGCTGGGAGCGGGCCCCGTGCGCACTCTCACCCCTTGGGCTGGCAGGCCCGCAAGCTGGAGGTCAGGCAGTCCGCCTACGCCGCGACGGCTGCGAACGATGGCTCACGAACATCGAGCCGAAATCCGCGCGACGTGATCGCCGCAAATCCACATAGGCGCACAGATCCGCGATGCGTGGACTGCTCAGATCTCGGGGGCTCGGTAGGAGTTCCGGGTGCGGCGCGATTTGTGTGGCCGACCGCCGGAACTGAGGCGCTCCTCCGAGACTGCGTTGTGCGGCAAGCTTGTGAAACAGCCGAAAAGCAGCTGGCCGAATCGGAGGTATTCCCCCCACAGCTGGTCGGGTGACGTACATTTGAGGAGACGAACCGGCAGCTCCGCGTAAGCGGTCATGGCGCGCCCCAAAGCTTCAACCCCTGTAAGGTGCCAGCCGGGAACGGTCTTGCGGGCATGCTCGCCGCTGACGCAAAGGGGCTCGGCCGGTGCCGCGGTATTGGATGAGGTTCGATGAGCTTTCCTGTTGGGCATGTTCGGCTCCTGCTTATCAACGAGGAGCTACAGGTTGCGCGTGGACAAGTGAAAAAGATCCTGCGCGCTCCTGTCGGGAATGCGGCCCGCTCAGGATGAGACCGCTCGCGCCGTCAACAGTGCTATCAGACGTCTCCTTCAGGTGCGTGTCCCACTGGTCACGGTGCCGTCGGTTTGTGCTCTGTTGGATTGCACAAAGAATATCGCCGCGTGCCGAATCGGTATGTAGCGAGCGCGGTTGGCGAGAGCGGGAGGGCCGTGCAGCAATGCGACGACGCTTGCGCCAATCTTTCGCGCCGATGGTCGGTGCCGTGTTCCTCACCCTCGGCCTCGGCCTTGCCACCGGGCTGCGACGTGAGCCGGCCAACACTCCATTCGTGTTGAAGAGCGATCCGGGGGCGACGGAAGCCGCCTTTAAGCGTGCGCCAGCTGATCCCTCGGTTGCCGTGGGGGGCTGGCTCACAGAGATCGTACCAGCCAAGCCGCGCCTGAACATCAGATGCAGGACTAGCCTCGCCAGCTGCCGGAGGTGGATCGCCCTGCAGGAGCGAAACGGGTGGCTCGTCGTGCACAGCGCCCAACGCTAGCGGTTGCAACCAACCGCTCCACGCCGCCATCGGCCACCGGCCCGGTCTAGACTGGGAAGCTCTCCCCTCCGTTTCGGGTTTGCTCCGAGTGTCATGTGGCCGGGCAACTGGCATGTCCCCACATTCGGAAATATCGGATCGGGAGTGGTCAGATGCAGATGCGCATACCGACAGTTGTCGTCGCTTCGCCATCGCAGCCCTCTCATTGCCCTTGAAAGCAGGCCTGCTGCGGGGGTTCGGCTGGTGCGATTGGGTTTGGGGACTCGCCGTTATGATTCATCCCACCCCGTTCCTTCAGCTCCTACGGTTACGCACCACGCTATCGCTACTACGGTTGGGCACTGGGCTTCAACGGCCGCCGTTGGGGTTACGGCTACCGGAGTTGGCGTGGCGTACGCGTCGTCGGCTACGGCGCTGGTTGCCGCGGTGTGCGCGTTTCCAGCTTCCGGCGTGGCGTGCGCGTGGTCGGCGTGCACAAGGGGCCGACGCTGATCGGCCTCGCTGCGCACTGATGCACGGGAAGAGTGTCGTCGCGCGAGGCTAGCCGCCTCCACGCCGTGCGGGCGTCCTTGCGCCGGCGATGCTCTGAAACCGGTCGACACATGGTTGTCGACACATGGCTGTCGACACATGGCTGGAAGAGGCGGCGGCGAGGTCCGGTCTCGGCCCAAGGAGGTAAAGCCCCTCCTGCTCCTCTATCGCTGGAAGCCGGGCGTGTGCCCCTGCGTCGATGAGCTCGCAGCGAACGCAGGGCGTACGCTGGAAGCGCCCACGTGGTCCGATCTCGCGCCGGTCCGACGGTTGCGCCGGCGCATGCTGGAGGACATGGCTGTCTACCGCATCGGCGAGAAGGCTCAACTCAATCCAACTATAGCCGCCACGTCAGACCTTCACAGCCTTCCTTGCCCGCTCCCCTGCATATAGCGCGAAGATCTGGATCAGGACGCGCTTCTCACCTTGAGTGGCGCGCACAATGTCGATGGGGGTGTGCTCCTGTGACTCCGCAGTTCTTCCCATTGGGATGGATGGGACGCGTTGAGACGATGCGACATGCCCTTATGGATCAGGTCTGCGGTCACCCCAATCTTCCTCAATTCGACATGTGCGGGTCCAAACCGTTCCGGACCTGGGGCCATGTCCGTCCAATCTATCCGGGACCTAAGGCCGGGTATCATCGGCCCTGGCAGCGTTGACGAGCAGGATACAGACTAGCGTCTTCTGCATGGCAGGACGCGCCCGTCAGATCTGGCCAGAGCCATGACACTCACAACTCATGGGCGCGCCTTGTTGCAGCGTTCAACACATGGGTTGCAACAGGAGGAGAAGGAGAAAAACATGGGCTTCTTGAAACGAGTGCCTATCGTTCTGGTCCTTGCGGCATGCGGCTTAGCAGCTGGCGAGGCGAACGCACAGGCGACGCTAGGGCTAGCAGCGGCTGGGCCAGTCAACCCCGGCAACGGATACCCGCAATACTACCAGGACAGGACGGGGTTGGCGCTCGCGCCATGTCTCGACATTACGACGCCGGGCGACTTTTGCGGCCTTCTCGCCGGAGGAGTCATCCCGGATCCCACGGCGCCGATCGTGTTCCCGACCAATTTTCCCTCGGAGTTCTTCTACTGGTTGGCAAAAACCACCTTCGACCTTCCGGCCACTGCAGGTGTTCTTCCGGCCGCGGTAGGCCCAGCGAAGGGCGCCGCGCTGACCGGCACCCTGACCGTTAAACCGACGGCTGTCCCCCTCGCCGGTGGTCCAGGTGGCGGTGGCGGTGGCGGTGGCGGCGGAGGCTGCGGCGGTGGCGGAGGTGGTGGCACTTGTGCCGGCAAAGTGACCTTCATCCTAGCCCTGGAAGGGACATTTCCACCCCCCGTCACGGTCCAGCCCAACAAGCAGATCGTGTTCGCTCGCTTCCGGCTTCGCATCACCGGCGGCCTCGTCCCCGGTGCAACGTACACCGTCACTCATCCGTACGGCGTCCAGACCTTCCTCGCGGACCCGGCCGGGACGATCAACTTCACCGATGACCAGGGGTGCCTCGGTGCCCCGTGCGATTTCAATAGCGTGCTGAGTACGACTAATGCCGGTCCGTTTCTCGCGTGGGACTCGTCGGCCCCAGCGGCACCGGCCGGGTTCCTGGGCGATCCCGGGGTAAACCA
>JAFMSC010000026.1 GCA_017353825.1 Hyphomicrobiaceae bacterium
GGCGCCGAACACAACTACACCGAACCCAAGACGACGCGCGTGTGGGGACGGCGGCGCCTTAAGCTGATCGAGGGCCTGCTGCCGTTTGCCGATGGCGTCGACATCTATCTCAAGGGCCGCGCGCTGCCAAGCTTCTACGCCGTGAAGCTGCCGGGCATGACGTTCCTGCTCGGCCTCACCGGCTGGTCCGGCAGCGGTTTCACGGGCACCGGCGGCTTCGATCTCCTGGCGGAAGCCGCCGCCGGCAACGACGACCAACTCGAGCCGGCGCTCGCCCTGCTGCGCCAGCGCTACCAGGTCTCAATCGACGAGCTGTCTGAGGTGCTTGGCACGGAGCTGGTTGGTGCATCTCGCCTTCTGGTGCGGCTGTGCCGGCAGGGCCGTGCCATGTTCGATGTCGAGACCAGGCGCTATCGCCATCGCGAACTTTTCGAGATGGCCGCCGACGAAGCCGTCTACTTCCCGCCGGATCGCCGCCAGCAGCTGGCGTCGGCGCTGTTCGCGGAAGGCAAGGTGCGCCTGGCAAGCTGCGCAGCGGAGGAGACCAAGAAGGTCCGCTCCTTCAGGGACCCGAACACGGGCGAGGCCAAGCAGAAGATCGTGCGCGAGATCACCTATCGCGACTGGCGCGTGATCGGTGCCGCGGGCGACCGCGAGCCCGTGGAGATCGTCGTCAATGACACCGGCCGCATCATCTTCGGCCGCTGCACGTGCCCGCACTTTGCCGAGCACCTGATGAACCAGGGGCCGTGCGAGCACATGCTCGCCCTGTTCAAGGCCAGCGACGACTTGCGCGCTGATCGCCCGTCGAGCGCGCCGGTGGTTGGACCGACGCTCGCCAGGGTGCGAACACAGCCGGCGCGCTCGGAGGTTGACGGCGCCGATGCCGAGGCTCACAATGAATGATCTTTGCACAGCTCCCGGGTCTGGCAGGGCCTTCCAGCTTCCTTTGCCACGGCGTTCCGCCGTGGTGGCCTGCTACTCCCATCACATCGCCACGGCTCCCCACGTACGAAACGAGGGGAAACCACGGGTCCAAAGCCTTGTTGGTGGTTGGCCGGCCGGCCCGGGACTGCATAATGTCTGTCTGCGGACGAGGGAGGCTAGCCCTCGATGCCGCATCTGACCTACCTGCAAATTGGCGTTCTACTCCTAATCGTTGGCCTCCTGCTGACGCGGGGGGCGCGGCGCTGGCTCGTGCTGAGGCGCTGGTCCAAGGCACCGCAGCGCGATGTGTCGGCGCTGGCCACGACCGGGGAGGCTCAATTCAAGGGCGAGGCCATCACGACGGCGGGCCCGCTGAGGCCGGGGCATCGCCGGCTCGTGCTGCGCGACAAACGCCTGCTGCCCAAGCCGCCGCCCGATCCGGCCATCCTGCGACGGTGGCCCCGCCCGCCAAAGCCCAAGTATCTGACCGAGCAGGAGGCCGACCGCCTGTTCAGCCCCTCGCTGCGCACAAGCAATCGCAACGTCATGGATCTGGCGACCGACGAGGCCCAGCTCCAGCGCTACGGGCTCCCGGTGTGGAACAGCGAGGATGACGTGGCCTCGGCCCTGTCGCTCTCCCTCGGGCAGCTGCGCCACTTGAGTCAGCATCGCCACCGGGAGACGGCACCGCATTACATCACCTTCGCAATTCCCAAGCGCTCCGGCGGAGAGCGTCTGATCTTTGCGCCCAAACGCCGGCTCAAGGCCGTCCTTCGCACGCTCGATCGGTTGCTCGTGTGCAAATTGCCGAAGAGCGAGCACGCGCACGGGTTCGTCAGGAAACGCTCGGTCGCCACCAACGCGGCCCCGCATGTGGGCAAGGCCGTCCTCCTCCATTTCGACATCAAGGACTGCTTCCCGACCATCCATTTCGGCCGCGTTCGCGGTCTCCTGATCGCACTGGGCTACAGCTACCCGGTGGCGGCAACGCTGGCCGTCCTGATGACCGAGGCACCGCGCCAGCCGGTTGCCGCCGAGGGCAAGCTCTATCACGTTCCAACCGGACCGCGCGTATGCGTGCAGGGCGCACCCACCAGCCCCGGGCTGTGCAACGCCATTCTCCTGCGCCTCGACCGGCGCCTTTCAGGATTGGCGAGCAAGTATGGCTTCGGCTACACACGATACGCCGACGACCTCGCCTTCTCGGGAGACGACGCCACCAAGGTCGCAAGGCTCCTGAAGCTCGTGCCGGCTATCGTGGCCGCCGAGGGGTTCGCTGTGAACCCGGTGAAGACGCGGGTCATGCGAGCGGGCCAGCGCCAAGCCGTCACAGGTGTTATCGTGAACAAGGCGATGGGGCTGTCGCGCCAGGAACGCCGCAAACTGCGTGCGGCGCTGCATCAGCAAGGGACCGCGGGCGCCGATCCGGGTGACGAGCTCCGTCTGCACGGCAAACTTGCCTATCTGTTCATGCTCAACAAGCTGCAGGCAGCGGCGCTCGGGTGGCGGCAGGGCATGAGGCCAACGCTCACCAATCCGCCTTGAGCGCCAACCTCGCCGTCGCCACGGTCGGAGCCGTGGCCGGCGCTGGCGAGCGGTAGCCGATGTCCAGCTATCCGGGGGTATTTCTCGACCGTCGGAAATCGCCGCGTGCCGGCGGGCCCTGGCGCCTTCATCAGGGCGTAGTGAAGCCGCCGACGCCTCGATGTAACATGCCGACTTGGCTGCCGGTGCTTCAGCGCTTCGCCCGTGAACGGAACAGCTCGCGAGGAGAGGTATGGAATTGAGAAGGTCTGTGATCGCATCCGCCATGGCGATGGTGGGAGCAGGCCCTGTGAGCGCGACAGAGGATACTACGCTGCTGCAGGCTGGCGAGTACGAGGTTCGCGTTCGACTCGAGTTGCCCCACCTGGAGGACATGGGCGCCGCGACCAAGGTGGACAGCATCTGCGTGACCGACGGCAAGGTCGGAACGCGCGGTTTGCTTGCATTGAGCGACGGCAATCCGCTCCGAAAATGTCCCGCGTCCAACGTGCGCCAGGACGGGCCGACCCTGACGTTCGACATTGTCTGCCCGGGCAGTGACGCCGCCGCCGGCGCGGCGAGATTTACGCTTGATACGGAGCGTTTTGAGGGGGTTATCGCCGTGAAGATGGGTGGCAAGAACATGACGATGATTGAACGCCAGTCCGGTCATCGCGTTGGCAAGTGCAAGTCGCAGTCGCCGCGCCCCTAGGCTCGCCTCGGCCTGCGTTGGATCAAGGCCATACCGGGGAAGCGTCCGGGTCGATTGGCTTGAAGTCCGGCAATATCGCAGAGGTCGTCCAACAACAGTGAAGGCAAGTCCTGGCCATCGTGTAGCCTAGCTACTTTCCGGCGCAGAAATCGCTGGGGGTCGGCTTCCGGGATGACGAGGTGCTACTCCCAGAAGCGTGGCCGCTTGGCGAGGCGGGCCCAGTCCTTGGCGGCGTGCGCCCACGCGTGCTGCGCTGAGACTTCGTGCCAGCCGCGCAGGTAGCCGCCGGCACGCTGCGCCTGGCGGCTGGCGGTGCAACGCTCCTCGCAGATGGCGTCGAGCGCCTTGGCGGTCGCCACGTCGTTGACGTAGCCGAACACGTCCTGCAGCTTCTTCAAGTCCTTGACGAAGCGGCCGACCATGCGCGCATCGTAAAGCGAGCCGAAGAACTCCACCGCGTAGCGGAACCCCTTGAGCGCCTTACGCATCTCGTGGCGCGCCTCCGACGACAGCTGATCGAGCCTCGCGCCACGCTTGGCGATCTTCTTCCAGCTCCGCCCCAAGGCCTCGGATGCGAAGGCATCGACCGGCTGGGCGAATTTGGGGTTGTCGCGCATGGTTTGTGGCCATAGGGCCAGATAGAGCTGCAGCTTTGACCACTGCTCGCCTACCAGTACGGCCCGCGCCTTCGTGCGCATGGCGGTACGGTGCGCCAGGAGCGCCTCGCGCAGCTCCGGGAAGCCCGCCGGGTCTGCCTTGCGCGCGGCGGCGACCGGCGCGTAGATGCCCTCGATGAAGATGTCGGCGTTCCGGAGCTCGCCGATGCTCTGGCCCAGCGCGCGGGCGTGCTGGGCCAGCTCGCGCGCGGCGTCGGAATTCTCGATCGGTCGGAACGCGCGCAAGGCGCTGCGCAGACGACGGAGGCCGACGCGCAGCTGGTGCGCTGCCTCAGGGTCGTCGGTCTCAAGGAGGACCGTGCGGTTGCGCTCGATCTGCTCGGCGGCGGACGCCACGAACAGCGCCAGCGCCTCGCCGCAGGTCTCGGCGCCGGTGAGTGCGGGACTGTGGGCCTTGTGCGGAACGAGGCTGCGGTCGCTGCGACCGAGCGCCAAGTCGTAGCCGCGCTCGGCCTTGCTTGCCTCGGCAAGGCGGATCGGCTCGGCTGAGAACAGGGCCGCGGCCGTCTCCAGCAGGCATTCCGGCGAGCCGGCCTTCAGCTCCAGCTCGACCTCGCACAGCTTGTCCTCCGCCGCGCCGGCTCGCACCACGCCCTCGTCGAGGGCGAGTTCCAGATCGCCCTTGTCGGAGTGCAGTTGCCGCGTCGTGCGCGTGACGATGGTCTCGAACTGCGGCTCCAGTGACGAGCGGCGCGTGGCGCGTTCGATGGTTCGGCGCAGCGCCGCGTCGTTGATGGCGGAGACGTTGGGCTCCGGCCGGGTGACGACCGCCTCCACCTCGTCGGGATTGGAAACCCCGTTCTTTACGCCCATGCCGCATTTCACGGTCTGCACCCACTTGTCGCCGATGGCGCGCAGTCGCAGCGAGATGCCTTGCGCGCGGAGTCGGTGATCGGGGGTGTCGAAATAGATGGAGCGCAGGATGCGCGTGACGGGCTTGCCGACCGTCAAATCCTCGAGCGCCGGATTGGCGCCGATGCGCTGCAACTCCTCGTGCGTGAACTCCAGCTTGAGTTCGAGCTCCTTGCCCGGAACGCTACTCATGCCGCGACCTTCGGTTCTGGCAAACACCCATGCGATCGGCAATCGCCGCACGGCGCCAGCTTCTCCCCCGCTTTCCACCAAGCATAATCAGGAAAGGCCGTCGAGAAAAAGAGCGTGCACGCTGCCTTGTCGCCGCGCCCGCTACATTCTAGCCGCATCAGGGCATTGCATTGTCACAATATTGCACTGACGATGCCAGATTTCACGGCGGGGGGTTCAGGGGAGGGGTCCCGCGATCCTGGCGCCCGCTCCCGAGCGGCCGAAACCTGAGTACGCTGACGCTTTGTCGACGCCTTAAGCGGCGGCGCGGAACAAAGTTGCTCATTCGTCTGGCTCTAAACCGTCTGTGCCTTATGAAGCGCCACGGCAATGCCCCTCGGACGTATCGGCGTGCCTCACACGAAATACTTGACTCTTATAGTCGATAATTATTGCGGTCGCGCTCGTCCTGGCGGCCAGCCAGGTCTCCCCAGCCAATCCGAGAGGGCATTCGCGTCCATCGTACGTGCGCGCCGTGTCGTGTTCGGCTGCACCACCGCGCGTTCCGGCTTCGCTGGCTGGGTCCAGCACTGGACCGAGCACAAAGACTGTTCGACGCATGCCAAGAGTGCCAGAGCAACAGCTCGCGACGAGAATCGCGCTCACGCCCGGCACTGCGCACTGATGTCTGACATCGGATAGTCAAGTGCCAGTACATGGCGCAGCCGTCGGTGCCCAAGACGAGCGAGCCATGATTGTAGACGGCCTCCAGAGTGGGCGGAACTCCTCGTACGAACGCTTGTCGTCCTCCCAGATCCACGCTTCGCTCAATGGGAATGGTTTGGTCAGATCGCGTTCTGGCCAGGCCCAAGGCTCGGGCAAATCTCCCAAGCTTCACCATGCCGTAGTCCGGTGGTCCTGCGGCCCGGTCGGTGATCTCGGCGACGCAGGTGCGATACGGCTCGGGCAGGACGATCCCCTGCTGTTCTCGAAGGCGTGGACCGCTTCCCAGCCCAAAAGCGTGCCATCCTCGAAGGCAACGCGGAGTATCGCCAGGTCGTCAAGAGTGGCCTTGTCGGTATCCATGAAGCAGGAAGCTATCACACGCTCCGACATCACCAGACCGAGACGGGGAGAGGCGGCTGCTTGGCGTTGCAGGAAATGGTGCGCGTCCTGCGGCCCGGTGGAGCCTTGCTGATCGCCAACCTCAATAGCTTCTTCGTGAGCTGCCCGCATGGATGGCTCAAAGACCCCGAGGAACGCTACCTGCACTACCGAGTTGATCGCTACCTTGAGGAATTTCCCGAGTGGGTGGAATGGTTCGGCGTCCGCATTGACAACTCCTCGCCCGATCGCAGCCTACATGCAGGAGCTCCTCACGCGAGGGCTCACGCTGACGTTCTTCGATGAACCGCATCCGCGGTCCGGCGACTCCGATCAACAACGCTGATATCGGCGCGCGCCTTGGTTCATGGTGATGGAATGGCGGCGTTCCAGATAGTCCGCAACGGGTCGCAGCAATATTTTCGGTCCCGCCGACTATTCGATGATCTCTTCGGCGAGCGTTCGCCGTGCAGTGGCGACCATGGGTCTTGACGTGTGACGATGACCGTGATTCTGGTCGCTCCGATTCGCGAAGTGCGAATCGCACGAGCGATGTCTGGAACTCAGCGAAAATGTCGCCAGTGGGATGGGAGGCACTCGGGCAGTGGGGTGAAGACGTAGCTCGCATCGAACCACTCGCTGGTGGAGTCGCCAACGACGTGTGGAGCATGCGCGTCCACGGGCATCTCGCGGTCGGTCGTCTCGGTGCCAGGAGCGACGCTGATCTCGCGTGGGAGACCGAGCTCCTCCAATACCTCGACCGTGAAGGTCTGACCGTGCCGGTGCCGATCCCGACGACGGACGGACGGCTGTTCGCGGACGGTCTAGTCGTGATGACGTACGTTGAGGGCGGACCGCCCGAGACGGAGGCCGACTGGCGTCGCGTGGCCGACACGCTCCGCCGGTTGCATCGGTTGACCGAGGGCTGGCCGCAGCGCCCAGGTTGGCGATCGTCGACCGACCTGCTGCACGCCAAGACTGGGACGAAGGTCGACCTCGGCGCGATGCCCCCTGAGGGCGTTGCTCGATGCCGAGCAGCGTGGGCGCGGCTCGTCGGACGTCCGACATGCGTCGTCCACGGCAACCCCAACAACCCTGGCAACGTCCGCATGACCGCGAATCGGATCGCGCTGATCGACTGGGACGAGTCGCACGTCGACGTCCCCGACCTCGACCTGGTGCTGCCCCACAACGCCGCCGGTCTCGACGACGGCGCGCATGACATCGCCGCGCAAGCGTCGGCCGCATGGGAAGCCGCCGTCTGCTGGGACGACGAGTACGCGATCAAGCGCCTTGGCGAAGTTCGAGCGGTCTGTGCAGCGGCAGTGAATCGAGAGATCGCATTGTGAGCCATTGCGTGTGATGTGCGGCTGCGGCACAGCAGTCCGCCGACGGTGAAAAAGGGGTCATGAGCAGGCATGGTGCCGGGCTCATCGGAACGGTGAAGTAACACTGTAACCGGGCGGACTCGCGGCAGTGCCGCGATGGGGTGGTCACCATCAACTGCCACTCGCTGCAGGGCGCCGAGGTCGACTTTGCTGTACGCGGTACGCCGCCGAGCTGTCGGTCATCATGCGACTGACTTCAGATCGTGACGCATGATCGGGCGAGACGGTGCGCAGCGAGCGACCTCCCTGAAGCCTGCGCGTGCGAACGTCGAGGCCGTGCCAACGAAGATGTTGGAGCTGCTCTTCGGTGCGCTTGTGTCGATAGGATAGGCTTCGAGCGCGACAGCTCCCGCCCGCTTTGCCCTCTTCAAGGCCGCGAGGATAAGCTGCGTCACGACGCCCTGCCGGCGATAGCTCCTGCGCACGAAGAAACAGGAGATCGACCAGACGGGTACATCGTCCACACGCTGGAACCATGGCATCCGATCAAGCCACGGAAGATCAGGCCGCGGTGTGAGCTGACACCACCCCACGGCCAGATCGCCGTCGAAGGCTAGCAAGCCCGGCGTGCACTTACGGGTGACGATCTTTCGCAATGCCTCCTTGTTTTCGTCGCGCCTCCCGCGATAGGCGCCGCCGATGCGCCAATACATGCACCAGCAGCCATTGCTGGCACCCCACGTTCCGAACAGCTCCTCGAGCGAAGGCCACAGATCGGGCGTGAGAGGGACGACTCTAAGCTTCCTGCCATCCTTCTTCTTCGTCATGTACGCTGCACAGCCTGTGGAACTGAGACGGGGGTGTTCGGGCCAATCTTCCTGCTGCAACCGATTGGGTCAACCGACGCGTTGCACCCATTCTCCGAGAAATCCCATCCCTGCACTCCGAAGGCGGCTTGGGTCAAGATAGCGCCTCGGCGGCGCTTTCCGAGAACGTCACAAAGTACCTCGGAGAGCTGACGGAATCACTGAAGTGCCGCGAACGGTAAGTTCGTGCCATTAGACTCTTCGCGCGCTGACGCGAAGAGTTCGGATAGGATAGCTGTTCCCGTTCCTGGCGTATGCGCGCTGGTCAAAAAATGGGGAGTAGAAAACCAAAGACGGGATGCATCCGGTGGAGGGCCTAACGTTTCCAGGCGTGCGCAGGCTAACGACGCCAGTGGTAGCCCGTCGGGAGGACCCAAGGTTTGGCCGTCATACCGTCATACGCCCTGTGAAATAGAACTCAACGGTTCTGGCAGGCCGTCCCGCGACCGCCGAGAGGGCGGGGTGGCCCAAGGCGAAAGCTTTGAACTCAGGCAAGGCTTTGACGCTACTGCACCAGCTATTGACCGTCTCGACCGCACGCAGGTCGGCGGTGAGCTCGTATTGCAGCTGGCAAGTGAGTTGAAACATTGCGTCGTCGTCTTCGCCAATCTGCGAGATGAACTGACGGGTGAAATCGAAGTAGTAGCACTCGCCATAGCGACCAACCAGTGCCTCACGAGTACCCCATTGAAAGAGCAACGCGTCGCCAAACCATGCATCGTCGGCTGGCAACGCATCGGTGGCACGGGTCGACTCATAGAACGCGAAACCTAGGGTAAGAAGTTCTTCAGGTAGCAGGCGAGTCGGGTCCTTACCCCGCTGAACCCCGCTGAGCGAGGAAGTCGCGAAACGTACTCTGAGACTCGGGCGATGAGCATGACGCCTAAGTTCCGTCGTGCCGGCTCGCTGCGCCCTTGGGTTGTGGTGCAGAGGCTCCCGTGGGCGGGACGGCGCGGCATCGCCGAGGCGCTGAGTGCTCCGCCCCGCGAGCCCGCTTGCACCCCCGCCTGATGTTCCAGGGATCGAGCTTTACTTCACCCAGTCGGTCCGGTTTGGCGTCAGGTAGGCTTGAATGCCTGGGTTTCACGGGTGCGTTGGGTTGGAGCGCGATGGCGTCTAATCCATTGGTGCTCCTCCAAGTCGGCTTATGGGCCTTCAGCCCTGGCTTGGCGCGCCAACCTACATCTCGATCGGCAGGCCCGCCGCTCTCCACTCGGGCAGTCCGGCCTCCAGGCGACGAGCCTTGAAGCCCAGCTTGCGCAGCTGCGCGACGGCCTCGAATGACAGCACGCAGTAGGGCCCGCGGCAGTAGGCGACGATCTCGGTGTTGCGGTCGAGCTTCAACAGCACGCGCTTGAGCTGGCTCAGCGGCACGCTGCGCGCTCCCGGCAGATGGCCCAGCGCGTACTCGTCCTCAGGGCGCACGTCGAGCACGACGACGAGCCCCTCCTTCATACGCCGCTGCAGCTCGCCGCGCGATACCGGCTCCAGGTCGTCGCGGTCGTGGAAATAGCTGCGCAGGATGCGCTCGACCGCCCCGCCATTGCGCTCGGCCACCCTGTGCATGGCCGCAAGCATCGCCAGGACCCCATCGTCCGCCAGTCGGTAGAGCACGAACTTGGCGTGCCGCCGCGCCGCGACCAGCCCAGCACGCCTGAGTTGCTGCAGGTGCTGCGAGGCGTTGGCGACCGAAAGACCGGCGCGCTCGGCCACCGCCTCGACGCTGCGCTCGCCCTGGGCGACGAGCTCCAGCAGCTCCAGGCGATGCTCGTTGGCGATCGCCTTCGCGACCGCAGCGAACTGGGCGTAAAGGTCACGCTTTGGCGTGGCGCTTGACATGCAAGGCCCCGGTTCATACACCATTCAATAAATATATAGAATGATAGAACACGAAACGTCAAGCAGCCTGCAGCGCGGGAGATGAGCGTGATGTCCGAGGTTCTTTTCGCCAGCGAGCCGCTCATCAGGCTCTCCGCCTTCGCCACCATTTTCGCGGCGACGGCGGCTTGGGAGGTGCTCGCGCCGCGCCGCGAGCCCAAACTCGCGCGCGGAACGCGCTGGCCCGGGAATATCGGCGTCGTCGTCCTCGACACGATCCTCGTGCGCCTCTTGTTCCCGACGACGGCCGTCGGGCTTGCGCTCGTGGCCGAGGGGCGCGGGTGGGGCCTGTTCCATGCCCTTGACATTCCGATGTGGGCCGGCGTGCCGGCGGGCGTGATCGCCCTCGACCTTGCCATCTACCTGCAGCACGTGCTGTTCCATGCCGTCCCCGCGCTGTGGCGACTGCATCGCATGCACCACGCCGACCTGGAGACCGACGTGACGACGGGGGCGCGCTTCCATCCGATCGAAATCCTCCTGTCCATGGGCATCAAGCTCGCGGTAGTGGCGGCCCTCGGGGTACCGGCCGTCGGCGTCCTCGCCTTCGAGGTGCTCCTCAACGCCACGTCGATGTTCAACCACAGCAACGTGCGCATGCCGGGCTGGCTCGACCGGGCACTGCGCTGGATCGTGGTGACACCGGACATGCACCGCGTGCACCATTCCATCGCCGCGCGCGAGGCCAACAGCAATTTCGGCTTCAACCTGCCGTGCTGGGACCGCCTGTTCGGCACCTACCGCGACCAGCCGGCGGCAGGCCACGACGCCATGACCCTTGGCGTCGAGCAATTCCGGGACCAGGCCGAGCAGCGGCTCGACCGTATGCTGACTCAGCCCTTCCGCGAGGGCGACAAGACCTATGCGCGTGGGCGCCGAGAGCCCGCACAATGACACCCTCAAGGGTGAGGCGAGTGCGCTGGATCGAGGTCGGCGAGCCGGCCGCACCTGGAGGCGCCGGCGGCTGTCGCCGTAGTCGATGTGCGGGGGATGGGGCGAGTTTGCGCGCCCACTCAGCCAAATTGCGGGCGCGCGCAACCTGCCGCTCGAACTGCCACAGCGCCAGCGCCACCCGGATCGCTATCGCAGATGCCGGTGGTCCGGGGTCTAGCAGACCGGTGGTCCTGGTCTAGAAGACTGAGAGGCGTCACACGCGTGCAGCGGCGACGCTCGGCACAGCCAGCTTCTGCCAGGTCCTGGTGCTGCAGGGGGCATGGTAGGATGGAGCCCAGCGGGTGTGCCGATCGCAGTCCCTGCCCCGGCACCAGCACCCTACGATGGGGACGTCATGGCACGCATCTATCTCGACTACAACGCTAGCACGCCGATCGACCCCGCCGTTGCCGCGGCCATGCGGCCGTTCCTGGAGGAAGGCTTCGGTAATCCCTCGAGCGGTCACTGGGCCGCGACGGGGGCGAAGGCTGCGTTGAAGGATGCGCGCGGGAAGGTGGCGGCGCTCATCGGTGCGGACAGCGACGAGATCGTCTTCACCAGCGGCGGCAGCGAAGCCAACAACCTCGCGCTCAAGGGGGTGGCGGTGGCGCTGAAAACCAAGGGCAGCCACATCGTCACCAGCGCCGTCGAGCACCCGGCGATCCTCGCGCCCTGTCGGTTTCTGGAGGAGCAGGGGTTCGAGGTGACCGTCGTCCCGGTCGATCGCTTCGGCCTCGTCGATCCCGACGACGTGCGGCGCGCGATCGGTCCGGGTACGATCCTCGTCAGCATCATGCATGCCAATAACGAAGTCGGCACCATCCAGCCGATCGCCGAGGTCGGCCGGATCGCCCGCGAGCACGGCATCCCGTTCCACACAGATGCGGCGCAATCCGTCGGCAAGATTGCCGCGGACGTGACCGCGCTCGGTGTCGACCTGCTCACCATTGCTGGTCACAAGCTCTATGCGCCCAAGGGCGTGGGCGCGCTCTACGTGCGCCGCGGCACCCCGATCGAGCCCCTGATCCATGGCGCTGGCCATGAAGACGGCCGGCGTGCCGGCACGGAGAGCGCGCTGCTGGCGGTGGGCCTCGGCAAGGCCTGCGAGCTGGCCCGAGACCTTACGGCGATGGACCTGGTACGTGTGCTCAGGGACCGGTTCTGGCAACGGCTGCAGTCAGCGTTCGGCGACCGGGTCGTGCTCAACGGCCATCCTGACCGCCGCCTGCCGAACACGCTCAACGTCTCGTTCGTGGCCCAAATCGCAGCCGACGTTCTCGCCCGGCTCGACGGCGTTGCGGCGTCCACGGGCTCCGCCTGCCATACCGGCCATGTCGAGCTTTCGCCGGTCTTGAAGGCGATGGGCGTGGCACCCCACGTCGGCATGGGCGCGATCCGATTGAGCCTCGGGCGCGGCACAACGCAGGACGAGATCGATCTAGTCGCCGATCAGCTGGTCTCCGCCCTGGCGCCGACAGGCTGACTGAACCGGACGCAGCCAACGTGGTGTCAGGCCCCAGGCCCAGTTAGCTCCAGCACGGCGCGGGCTGTGTGCTCCCGGCCGTACTCGTCGCGGGCGCGCACAAGAAGGACGTGGGCGCCGGGGACGAGGCCAGCGGGAAGCGCGGCCTGCCACAGATGTGCGCAGGGCGTCGCCGCCACCCAGGATTTGCGTGGGCTGTCGCCAGCGAACAGCTCGGACACGAGCGGGTCGGGCGCCGTTGCGGGCGCCATCGCTACCCGCTCTGGCCGGCCCGCCACCTCCAGGGTCACTCGCGTCCTGGGGCCGCCATCGAATACATTGGCCAGGACGCGGCAGCCGACGAGGGCTTCGTGGGGGACGGTGAGGCCAAGCCGATCACACGCTCCCGGGTCCCTTGCTCTGCGATGCGGACCGTCGATCAAAAGACGCAGCTGGGCCGGCGCCTTGCCGGCGGCGGGCACGAAGCGCGTCGTGTAGCGGTTGCCTGCAACGGAAAGCACGTGGAAGCCGTTGGGCGTGCCGTCCGAGCTCTCGGCGCAGGGAATGCCGCGCGAGTCCGACGGGCCGCTCCACCAGCTGCCGCAGGCGGCCGTGAGAACATGGTGGTGGTGCGGTGCAGCCCCGACGGAGGCGTCTTCGCCATCGAGGTAGTGGTGTTCCGTGGTGTGCAGGTGCCCGGCGAAGCTCACCGTGTGGCCATACCCCGCGAGGGTCTTGAGCAGCGCGCGCCAGTCGGCAGTCGTGTCGGCCGGGTTGTCGGGTTCGAGATAACAGACGAGCGGAATGTGCATCGACAGCACGACCAGGTGCTCTCGCGGCACCCTGGTGAGGACGTTGCGGATAAACTGGAGCTGCCGCACTCCCAGCGCACCGCGATAGCGGCCCCGGCCCAAGTATTCAACATTGTCGAGAATGAAGAACGTGGCCTGCCCATGCTGGAAGGCATACGAACGCGGGCCGAACGTGTGCTTCCAGGTCTCGCGCGAGTGCCGGTCGTCGGGTGCGGCATAGTTGATGTCGTGGTTGCCTGGGCAGTGGTGCCAGGTGAAGCCCGTGGAGCCCAGGAGGCTGAGGTAGCGCGGATAGAGCGACAGGTCGTCAGCGACCACATCGCCGTGGTTGATACCGAAGGCGGCTCCGCCCACGCCCAGCAAGCCGGCCACGATATCGTCGCGCACGTAGCTGAGCTCGGCGAGGCTGTCGGGTTGCGTATCGGATACCAGCAGCGCCTCGAACTCGGGCGCCTCCTCGTGGCGCATCAACGCGAAATCGATCGAGTGGGGCAGCGCGCCGGTGGGCTCGACCACGGGGAAGCGCAAGCCCGGCTGAGGCGGGCTGCCCTCGGGCTGATAGAGATAGGAGAATTGGGGCAGGCCCGCCGCGGTGGTGCGCGTCATCCAATGCGCGGGCTTGATGACGAAGACGCTGTCGCCAGGCTCCACCGCGAGGGCAAAGGCCCCGTCGGGTCCCGTGAGGGCGACATCGCGGCCATTGGATACCATGACGCCCGCGATGCCGCGGTCGCCAGGCCGGCGAGGGCCGGCGCCACGCTTGTCCTCATAGACCACCCCGCGCGCCACAACGGCATCGCGGGGCAGCGCGCTGGCTGACGCGGCGAGGGCGGAGGCTCCGGCGCCGGCAAGGAGTTGGCGTCGCGATGGGTGATAGGCCACGCGGCCCCCTGCTGTGGCTTCTCCGAATCGCTGCAGACGCTAAGCGGTCCCGATGACCGCTGCGCTACATTGCGATGTTGCTTGCGTGACAACCCGGCGGGGGTGCGGCGCGTTCCCCGATCAACGGCCGGTGAACACTGCGTGATGGGGAGCTGCTGTCACACGCACCTTACATTGATGGGATTAGCGTCCAACATGCCGGTCTTTCACCGGTGCCGCGGCCGCACCCGCCGGTGGCCGGCGCCTCAGCGAGCGTGAGTAAAACCATTATAAAACAAATGTTTAACTTGTCGCACGCCTGTAACGCGGGGCTGTTAGAAGGCGCGGCATCGATGCCGTATTTGGCGTCGTCGGGCGGCCAGACGTGCTGCCGATCATATGGGAGAACCAGCGTGAACATCAGGTCCATTGTCCGCTCGATGGCCGCAGCGGCGGTCCTCGTGGGCGGCGCGACTATTGCTCTTGCGGCGGATATTTCCGGCGCTGGCGCGACCTTCCCCTATCCGATCTATGCCAAGTGGGCGGACGCCTACAAGAAGGAGACCGGGACGGGCCTCAACTACCAGTCCATCGGCTCGGGCGGGGGCATCAAACAGATCCAGAACAAGACGGTGACCTTCGGGGCGAGTGACGCGCCCCTCAAGGGCGAGGAACTCGCCAAGTGGGGTCTCGTGCAGTTCCCCATGGTGATGGGCGGCATCGTGCCGGTCGTGAACCTCGACGGCGTCAAGGCCGGGGACCTCGTCCTCGACGGTCCGACGCTTGCCAAGATCTTCCTCGGCGAGATCAAGAGCTGGGACGACCCGGCCATCAAGAAGCTGAACCCGAACGTCAAGCTGCCGAGCCAGCCCATCGCCGTGGTGCACCGCTCTGACGGGTCGGGCACCACCTATAACTTCGCCTACTACCTGGCCGATGTCAGCGCCGACTGGAAGAGCAAGGTCGGGGTGAACACTTCGGTCGAGTGGCCCGTCGGCATTGGCGCCAAGGGCAACGAAGGCGTGGCCAACAACGTTGGCCAGACCAAGGGTTCGATCGGCTATGTCGAGTACGCCTACGCCCTGCAGAACAAGCTCACCTACACGAAGATGATCAACAAGGCGGGCAAGACCGTTGCGCCCACCTCGGAGAACTTTCAGGCCGCGGCGGCTAATGCCGACTGGAAGTCGCAGCCGGGCTACGGGGTGATCCTCGGCAACCAGCCGGGCGACACCTCCTGGCCGATGACGGCGGCAACCTGGATCCTGATGTACAAGGAGCCGCAGGATAAGGCCGCGTCGGCCGAAGCGCTCAAGTTCTTTGGGTGGGCCTACAAGAACGGCGGCAAGATGGCCGAGGGACTAGACTACGTCCCGATGCCGGCGAACGTCGTCGCCGACATCGAGAAGACATGGGCCGCCGACATTAAGACGAAGTGATCGACGGCATCGGCGAAAGGCGCCCAAAGCGCCTTTCGCAGCCGTTGCGCCTGACGCCGGGGCGAGCGGCGATCGGGCGCCGCAGCATTGGCACAGACGGAATCGTCAGAACAGCATCGTCACGGAATCTGGGGTGTAATCACAGCGTTTTCCGCGCCGGACGGGCGAACGCAGGATCAGATGACCGATATTGCCTTGCAAGACGGCCCAGAGATCGCGGCACTCCCGGCGCGCGCCAGAGTGTTGCGGCGGCTGCGCCTCGGCGACGCGACGTTTTACGCCCTGACACAGGCGGCGGCCATCGCGGTGCTCGCGCTGCTCGGCGGCGTCATCATAGCCCTGCTGCTGGGCGCGATGCCGGCACTCAGCAAGTTCGGCTTCGACTTCGTCACCACCGAGAGGTGGAACCCCGTCACCGAGGTCTTCGGCGCCATCGCGCCGATCTACGGCACCATTGTCACGTCGATCATCGCCATGCTGATCGCGGTGCCGATCGGGCTGATGATCGCCCTGTTCCTGACCGAGCTGTGTCCGATCCCCCTGCGCCGGCCGATCGGCATCACCATCGAGCTGCTGGCCGGCATCCCCAGCATCATCTATGGCATCTGGGGCCTGTTCGTGTTCGCTCCCTTCCTGCAGCAGTACGTGCAGCCGGCGCTCATCAACACCCTCGGCGGCCTGCCCGGCCTGTCAGTGCTGTTCGCCGGGCCGCCCTACGGCATCGGCGTGCTGACGGCCGCGCTGATTCTGGCCATCATGGTGCTGCCGTTCATCACCTCCATCTCGCGTGACGTGTTCGAGGCGGTGCCGCCGTTCCTCAAGGAGGCGGCATTCGGCCTCGGCTGCACGACCTGGGAGGTGTTTCGCAACGTCGTGGTGCCCTATACGCGGGTCGGCGTCATCGGTGGTGTGATGTTGGCGCTCGGTCGCGCGCTGGGCGAGACTATGGCGGTCACATTTGTGATCGGCAACGCACACCGCATTTCCAGTTCGCTTCTTGCGCCAGGCACCACGATCTCCGCCACCATCGCCAACGAGTTCACCGAGGCGGTCGGCGACATCTACACCTCCGCCCTAATCGCCCTCGGCCTTATCCTGTTCGTCATCACCTTCATCGTGCTCGCCGCGGCCCGCTACATGCTGCTGCGCATCGAGCGCCGCATCGGATAGGCCGCCATGGTTCAGACGGTCAAGACCACCGCGACCACCGCCCGAACCCCGCTCTACGCCGGCCGGCGGCGCCGTAACGCGATGATGATCGTGCTCGCGTGGTTCGCGGCACTGTTTGGCATGGCATGGCTGGCGCTGATCCTGGGTGCCCTGCTCTGGGAAGGACTGAGCGGCGTCTCACTCAGGGCCTTTACCGAGATGACGCCACCGCCAGGCTCCGGCGGCGGCCTGCTCAACCCGATCGTCGGCAGCCTGATCCTGACCGGGCTGGGGGTGGCCATCGGCACGCCGATCGGCATCCTCGCCGGCACCTACATGGCCGAGTACGGGCGCTACAACAAGCTCACCAGCGTGGTGCGCTTCATCAATGACATCCTGCTCAGCGCGCCGTCGATCGTGGTCGGGCTGTTCGTCTACGAGATCCTGGTGCGGCCGATGGGCCACTTCTCGGGGATAGCCGGCGCCGTGGCGCTCGCCATCATCGTCATCCCCGTGGTGGTGCGCACCACCGAGGACATGCTGCTGCTCGTCCCCAACACGCTGCGGGAGGCAGCAGCCGCTCTGGGACTGCCGCGCGCCTACGTCGTGCATCGCATCGCGTACGGTGCGGCGCGCGCGGGTATCGTCACCGGCATCCTGCTCGCCATTGCCCGCATCAGCGGGGAGACGGCGCCGCTATTGTTTACTGCCCTCAATAACCAGTTTTGGAGCACCAACCTTAACGCCCCGATGGCGAGCTTGCCCGCCGTCATTTTCCAGTTTGCCCTTTCTCCCTATAACGACTGGCAGCGGCTCGCCTGGACCGGCGCTCTCCTCATCACCTTGGCAGTGCTCGCGCTCAGCATCATCGCGCGCGCCCTTTCATCGTCGGATAAGAACTGATGAACGTCATAACCGAACACGCCCAGACCACCGTTCCAGCCGTCGCCAACAAGCCGCTCGATACCGCGCAGCTGGAACCGAAGATCGCCATCCGGCACCTCAACTTCTATTACGGCGACGCCCGCGCCCTCAAGGACATCAGCCTGACGCTGTACAAGAACACCGTGACGGCCTTCATCGGCCCGTCGGGCTGCGGCAAGTCAACGCTCTTGCGTGTACTGAACCGCATGTACGACCTCTACCCCAACCAGCACTCCGAGGGCGAGGTCATCTTCGACGGCGACAATATCCTGGCTCCGAAGCAGGACTTAAATCTCCTGCGCGCGCGCATCGGCATGGTGTTCCAGAAGCCGACGCCATTTCCCATGTCGATCTTCGAGAACATTGCCTTCGGCGTCCGACTTTACGAGAAGCTGCCGAACTCCGAGCTGGAGTATCGCGTCGAACACGCCCTGCGCCGCGCGGCCCTGTGGGACGAGGTGAAGGACAAGCTCAAGGCGAACGGCCTTAGCCTATCCGGTGGCCAGCAGCAGCGCCTGTGCATTGCCCGCACGGTGGCGGTGAAGCCCGAGGTGATCCTGTTCGACGAGCCTTGCTCGGCGCTCGACCCCATCTCTACCGCCAAGATCGAGGAGCTGATCGACGAACTGAAGGCCGACTACACGATCATCATCGTGACCCACAACATGCAGCAGGCCGCGCGGGTGTCCGACTTCACCGCTTTCATGTATCTGGGTCAGCTGGTGGAGTCGGGAAGCACTCAGAAGATTTTCACCTCGCCCGGCGACCAGCGCACGCAGGACTACATAACGGGGCGGTTCGGGTGAGCATCATTTCGCGCTTGATGCTCCGCAGGGCCGCCAAGCACCCCCACCAGGGAGGCAATATTCCAGCCATGATCCAAGATCCCAACGCCGGACACGCGCACACCGTTGCCTCCTTCGATACAGACCTGAAGGTGCTGGACGATATGGTGGCTGACATGGGAACGCGGGCCGGCCGCGCACTTACCGAAGCCACGCGCGCTCTCATGGACCGCGACATCCAGCTGGCCCAGCAGGTGATCGCCTCCGACCGCAGCCTCGACCTACTGCAGCACGAGCTCGAGGAGAAGGCCGTTGCGACCATCGCCCGGCGCCAGCCGATGGCGGTGGACCTGCGCGAAATCGTGTCGGCCATGCGCATCGCCGGCGACCTGGAACGCGTCGGCGACCTTGCCAAGAACGTGGCCAAACGTGTCGTAGCCATCGGCGAGCAGCCCTCGCCCCTCAACCTGGCCACGGGGCTGAGCACCCTGTCGGAGCGCGTGAATCAGCAGCTGACCGCGGTGCTTAAGGCCTACGCCGCCCGCAACGACAAAGCGGCGCTTGAGGTATGGCGTGCTGACGGGGCCATCGACGGCCTATTCACCTCGCTGTTTCGCGAGCTCCTCACCTACATGATGGAGGACCCGCGCAGCATCGGCTACTGCACGCACCTCCTGTTCTGCGCCAAGAACCTGGAGCGCGTGGGCGACCACGCCACCAACATCGCCGAGACCGCGCATTACGTGATCACCGGCGAGGCGTTGATCGCCGAGCGCCCGAAGGGAGATGAGTCGAGCGCCATCGAGCCGAGTTTGCGTCCCCCGCAAACCTGAGGGAGCCGCTGACACCCATGCCACCGCGCCTGATGATCGTGGAGGACGACGAGCCGCTCGTCGAGCTTCTGCGCTACAACTTCGAGGCCGCCGGCTACGCGGTCGAGACCATCATGCACGGCGACGAGGCCGAGACACGCCTGCGCGAGACCGTGCCCGACCTCCTCATCCTCGACTGGATGCTGCCGGGGCTTTCCGGCATCGAGCTGTGCCGGCGCCTGCGCCAGAAGCCCGCCACGCAGGGCTTGCCGCTCATCATGCTGACCGCGCGCGGCGAGGAGGCCGACCGCGTGCGAGGCTTTGAAACCGGCGCCGACGACTACGTCGTGAAGCCGTTCTCCGTGAGCGAGCTCCTGGCGCGCGCCAACAGCCTGTTGCGGCGCGCGGAGCCGCAGCTGATGGCTGAAGTGATCTCGGTGGGCGACATCGAGCTCGACCGCAGTGCCATGATCGTCAAGCGCCGTGGCACCGTCGTACATCTAGGACCTACGGACTACCGCCTGCTGGAGTTTCTGATGCGCTCCCCCGGCCGCGTGTTCTCCCGCGAGCAGCTTCTGAACAACGTCTGGGGCCACGATGTCTATATCGACGACCGCACCGTCGACGTACACATCGGCCGT
>JAFMSC010000178.1 GCA_017353825.1 Hyphomicrobiaceae bacterium
GAACGGCGCCACCTATCAGCTGCGTCGCCTCAGTCTGCGTGGCTTGATCGAAAAGGTCCCGCGCAGCTTCCGCTATCGCGTCACGGACTTCGGCTTCCCCGTCGCCCTATTCTATACGCGCACCTACAATCGCCTCCGGCGACCTGGCCTCGCTGCCGGCTGCCCCTACTCCGCGCCGTTGGCACTCCGCCCAACGTGCCTTCAACCAGCTCGATGCCCAGATCGATGCCTCCATCCAGCAAACCCGACTGCCGCATAAGCTTGACACCTTCAAACTTGACACGTTTGCACTCGGTCTTTCTCCTCAAGCTGGGCTAGAGCGTGGTTCCCCAACGATCCAAGCCTCGTATTTGCTGGGACTGCCCGGAGGCAACCGAACACCTCGGGCTGCCGATCCGAGACCCCACCAGGTTCGATGGAGCGGCCTTCCAGGGCAAGGCCACTTGCCGCTCCACGATCCTGTCCAGACGTGCCCTTGTCGGCAACCCGGGAGGGCTGCTGCCCTGGGCACCGATCTCGCCCGCAGCGCAACGAAGACGCGGTGCAAGACTACCGGCAAAGTGGTGCGATTCGGCCCATGACTTGCGCCGACCGCACCACGGCTCGTCCTATATCTGCACACGGACTATGAGGCGGTCCGGTGGAGGCTCAGCGCCTGCGCAGGGTCCGGTAGGCGGCGAAGATGAGGGCGCCGGCCGCGGCGATGAGGAATGCCACGGTCACATACTGCTGGGCGAGGCTGACGAAGACGAAGATGGCCAGGAGGAGCAGGCCGACCAAGCCGAACAACCACTCAAGATGGATGCCGGCGAGCAGGGAGCCGAGCGCCAGGATGAGCAGCGAGCTGAGCCCGCCGCCCTGCGCCGACTCGCCTCGCCGCAGGAACGCGTAGTCCAGGGCGATCGCCGCGCCGACGGCCAACCAGTGCAACACCTGGTGCAGGACGGTGCCGGTGAACTGGCCGGTGCGCTGCCATGCGGCGATCACACACAGGATGCCGTAGACGGGCACCAGGGCGAGCCAGTAGGCGCGCGCCCAGGAGGCGTCGGCCAGGTTGATGGCGGTGCCAACCAGCGCCAGCAGGGCCATCAGGCCGGCCATGATGCCGGACGGGCCTTTGACGAAGTCGACCCAGCGCTCAATGAGGCCGGGTCCGCCAGGCGCTTGCGGCGTTGTCTGTGTGTCGGACATGCGCGTTACCAGCCAAGCTGCGATGCCCCACTGTAGCATCGCGTCCCGGCTTGCGGGAGCACGCTATTGCGTCCGATCGTGGTGTCGCTTGAGGCGCAAGGCGAATACGACGTGCAGGATCCCGGAGACGATGGCGAAGGCGCCGATGGCCCAGGCGAGCGCGAGGGCGCCGGCGCCCGGCCGCAGCAGAACGGCGAGGCCGAACAGCAGCGACACTAGGCCGGCGGCGATCAGGACCCACTCGTCCTCGATCTCCTTGCGCAGCCAGACGGCGCCGATGATCTCCAGGATGCCGATGGTCGCGGCCCAGGCGCCAATCATGATGACAAGGGCGAAGGCGGTCAGGCCCGGCCACAGGAATGCAATGACGCCGACGGCGATGCCGAGCAGCCCGATCAGCACCAGCCACCAGGTCGGCACCGCCTCGCTGCCGCGGCCGGTGATGGCGGCGCCGAGGGACAGGATGCCGTCGGCCATGGCGAAGGCGCCGTAGAGCAGGGTGAGGGCCAGCACCGTCAGCCCCGGCCAGATGAAGGCGGCGATGCCGAACAGGATGCCGGCGATCCCGCGCAGGAGCATCAGCCACCAGCCGCGCGTGAGGGGCCGAAGCCCAGCCGCGGGCGCGAGGCTGTACATCTCGGCGCGCCTGGTGTGCATGAACCTGCCCTCCCTCTAGGTGTGGGCGAACGCCACCGAAGGCCGGCGGCCCAGCATCCGTGCGGAGGCGCACCAACAATGTTGGGCCGCCCATATCGGGTCGCCCATATCGGGTCGCCCCGGCCTTCGCCGGCGTGAGCGAACCTACCCAAACGGGTGGGCGCCGGGCATCAGGCTTTCTCCGGATTTCGCGATGGGGCATTCTGCGGGATCGCCGGCCACGAAAGCCGGCACGAGGGAGACGCCCATGGCAAGCACGGTCGCGGAGGTGTTTGCGGCGACGGCGGCGGGGAACGGCGGGCTGCCCTTCCTGATGGTGCCGGGGGGCGCCAAACCCGCAAGGTCTGACACGGCCGCACACCTCTACACCTACGCGGCGGCCGCAGAAGAGGTCGGGCGACTGCGGGCGCGGTATCGGTCGGCAGGGTATGGCCTGGGGCACAGGGTGGCGCTGCTGCTGGCGAACCGGCCCGAATTCTTCTTCCATTATTTGGCGCTGAACGGGCTGGGGGCGGGCATCGTGCCGATTAACCCGGACTACCGGCGCGACGAGATGACGTATCTGTTGGAGCACAGCGAGGCGGAGCTCAGCGTCGTGCTGTCTGAGCGGGTGGGAGACGTGCGCGAGGCCGCCGCGCACTGCGCCAGGCCAGCGCCTGTGGTCGATGCCCACACGCTGCCGCCCGAGCTGCCACGCCCGGTGACGCCGGCGGAGCCGGGCGAGCCCGATCTAAAGTCGGTATGCGCGCTACTCTACACGTCCGGCACCACTGGCCGACCGAAGGGGTGCATGCTCTCCAATCTGTATTTCCTCAACTCGGGGCGCACCTATTGCGGGCTCGGAGGGCTCATCGAGATCCGGCACGGACAGGAGCGGTTCTACAATCCGCTGCCGCTCTACCACATGAACCACTTGGCGCTCACCGCCACGGCAGCCATGCTGACCGCCAATGCGCTGGTGCTGACCGAGCGTTTCTCGCCCACCCGTTGGTGGCCCGAGGTGGCCGGCAGCGGCGCCACCATCATCCATTATCTCGGCGTGGTGGCGCCCATGCTGCTGAACCAACCGCCGGGCCCGGCAGACCGGGGGCACCGCGTACGCTTCGGGCTCGGCGCCGGCATCGAGCCGCAGCTGCACGCCAGCTTCGAGGAGCGCTTCGGCTTTCCCATGATCGAGGTGTGGGGCATGACGGAGACCGGGCGCATCATGGCCGCCAGCCATGAGCCGCGCATGACCGACACGCGCGCCTTCGGGCGGCCGTTCCCCGGTTTCGAGGCGCGGGTGGCGGATCAGGAGGGCCGGGAGGTGCCCGCGGGCGGGCAAGGTGAGCTCATCGTGCGCCACAGCGCCGATACGCCGCGCCATGGCTTTTTCTCGGGCTACCTGAAGAACGAGGCGGCCACCGAGGAGGCCTGGCGCGGCGGCTGGTTCCACACCGGCGACGTGGTGCGCCGGGACGCGAGCGGCATGCTGATGTTCGTGGACCGCAAGAAGCACATGGTGCGCCGCTCGGGCGAGAACATCGCCGCGGCGGAGGTGGAGGCCGTTCTGCAGGCGCACGCGGCGGTGGCGCAAGTGGCCGTGCTCCCCGTGGCCGACGAGCTGCGCGAGGAGGAGGTGCTGGCCTGCGTGGTGCCGATGCCGGGCACCGCAGCCGGCCCCGAGCTCGCCCTCGCGCTGTTTGAACACTGCAACGTCCGCCTCGCCTACTTCAAGGCGCCTGGCTGGGTGCTGTTCCTCGATCGCCTACCCACCACCGGCACGCAGAAGGTGCAGAAGACCCAGATCTTCGCGGAGGGCGAGGACCCGCGCACGCGACCGGGCATCGTGGACCTCAGGGTGCGCAAGGGGCGGGGGAGCGCCGCCGGTTAAGCATGTCGGAAATCGAGGGCGTTGCCGGATGGTGCGGCAGGAACTTTCTGTGAGCGTCCGCTGTTGTCTGCTCAGCTAGCACAGAACCGAGCGAAGGGGTTCCTCATGCCCGTGCCGATCCGCGACTGGGGCGAGGCGATCACCAACTCGATGGCCCAGGCCCTCTCTCTAATTCTGGCCGCCGTCCCGAGGATCATCGGCTTCGTCATTATCGTCGCCATTGGCTGGTTCATCGCCTCGCTCATTGCCAAGGCGGTGTCGGCGCTCCTCAGGAGCATCCGCTTTAACGACATGGCAGAGCGCTCAGGCTTCGCCGGGTTCGTCGCCAACACCGGCGTTGAGACCGATTCCTCCGGGTTCGTGGCCGAGATCGCCAAGTGGTTCGTGCGCCTGATCACGCTCGTTGTGGGCTTCGACGCGCTGGGGCTGCCGGCGGTATCCGACGTGCTGCGCCAGCTCCTGCTTTGGCTCCCCAACCTGGCGGTGGCCATCGCGGTGCTGATCCTCGGCGGGCTGGCGGCCAACTGGCTGGCAGGCCTCGTGCGAGGCGCGACCGCCAAAGCCGACCTGGGCAATCCGGACCTGTTGGCCAGCATCGCGCGCATCGCCACCTGGGCATTCGCGGTCGTGGTGGCGCTGAACCAAATCGGCATCGCCCGCGAACTGGTCAACACGCTGTTCATGGCCACCGTGGGGGCCGTGGCGCTGGCGCTGGGGCTCGCCTTCGGCATCGGCGGGCGCGACACCGCCGCCGAGGTGGTGCGCAACTGGTACGACCGCAGCCGCGGAATCGGCGCCAAGGCCGGGGAAGCCAGCGAGGTCCGCCCCGAGCGCCCGCACTAAGGCTGCCGGTGTCAGATACGCTTTTCTCCCGTCTCAGATTCTTTCGGGTCTGACACCGTTGCCTGCCCCCCGTAACGGAGCCTACTCCCCACATCCTGTTGGCGCAGGGGCAGAGTGCAGGGCATCGCAGGCTGCCCGCAGGCTCTGGCCCTTCTTACCCTGGCTCAGGGATTCCTCGCGCCACGGAAGAACATCCTGGCCCAACGTCCCCGGGGGGTCCCGAGGCCTGGTCAGGCCAAGTCCGGACCAAGTCTGGGGCTGGTCTCCAAGCAGAGAGGCACGTAAAGGAGGACAGGCGATCGCGCGACTCGCGCGCCCCGATCCTGTGGAGCGAAACCTGATGGCATGGCTGGAACCCGTCACCCTGACGAGCGGGCGCGTCAGGCTGGAGCCGCTGGGGCGCCGCCATGCGGCCGAGCTGGCCGAGGCGGTGAAGGACGGCGAGCTGTGGCGCTTGTGGTACACCTTCATTCCGCCCCCCGAGGGGATGGAGGCCGAGATCGAACGCCGGCTTGGGCTGCAGGCTGCAGGCTCCATGCTGCCCTTCGCCGTCATCGATACCGGGCCGGGCGAGGCCGCGGCCGGCGGCTCCGGCCGAGGCGTGGGCAGGTCCGTCGGTATGACGACCTATATGAACGTGGACGGCGCCAACCGGCGCGTGGAGATCGGCTCCACCTGGTACAGAAAGGCCGTGCAGCGGACCGACCTCAACACGCGCTGCAAGCTGCTGCTGCTCGCTCACGCCTTCGAGAGCCTGAACTGCATCGCCGTGGAGTTCCGCACCCACGTCTTCAACCGGCAGAGCCGTGCCGGCATCGAGCGGCTCGGCGCCAAGCTCGACGGCATCCTTCGCAGCCACCAGATCGCGCCCAACGGCAGCCTGCGCGACACCTGCGTCTACAGCATCATCGCCGCCGAATGGCCCACCGTGAAGGCGCACCTGGAGTTCCAGCTCAGTCGCCCGCGTTCAGCCAACGCGGGCTCGTCTCTCAGCTAGCGGCTCGCGGTACCCATGCTTGCGTCCCAGTCCGCTGCCCGCCCAAGGCGAGGCGTTGGAAGCAATGTGGGTCGGGCCAAGAGCGTCCGACCCCGCCTTCATCGGGCCGCGGTCACTCGAGGGAACACTTTGGCTTCGTTGGAGATCTCCTAGCCCGACTTAGTTTCCAATCGCTGGGCGCACCCGGATGGATGAAAGGCGTGCTGCCCTGCAGCGTAGTTTCTGGATAGCCCAGATCGTGAAGGACTCGGTCTTGTCGCCGTTCAGGCCGGGCGAGCCCTCGGGGCATGCCGGGCAGCGAGATGCCCTTGATGTGAGGGCGCTCCTTGAACCACCAACAGCGAACAAGATCGCTCTCATGAATTCCTGACCGGAGCCCCGGCACCCGATCAGCAGCCAATCCCCGCCATCCGACCACCCGCGACAGGGCGCAGATTTTCCGGTAAAGCCTTGGTTGGCATCGGGGCATACACGGGGGGAATGCGTCATGGCCACGGCCACCTCCTCTCAATCGTCGAGGGAAGACGGCGGCGTCGCGCGCCGGTTTTACCAGGTCACGGACTACATTCTCGGGCGCAACACCCTGATCGGGGTCGCCTCGCTGATGCTGCTCGTCATCTCGGGCTACGCCACCTGGCATGGCATGCGCGACTTCATCATCGGCGTCTCCTCCACGCCCACCAGCCAGGGCCAACTGCTGCCCGGCGGCGTGTCGGTGTCCAACGACGTGCTGGTGATCGTAATCGTCATGGCGCTCACGTTCCTGATGTGGCTGATGCTGCGCGAGACCTTCGGCGCCCAGCGCCATCTGCGCGAGCGGCTCATCACCTTCCCGCTGTACGTGTTCCTGGCCATCTGGTCGATCGGCTTCGGCTACGGGTTCTGGTGGAGCCTGATCTCGGGCGAGGAGGCCACGCGCACCGGGCTCGCGGGCCTGCAGGAGGACGCGCGCGACGCCAGCGCCGTCATCGCCGCGCGGCTCGACGCGGTTCGCTCCCAGCTCGACAGCGTGGTGTCCTGGTCGGATAGCCAGATGGCACGCGAGGAGACGAGCGGCGGCAGCTGCGGGGTGCCTTCCGGCGCCGGCAAGGGCCCGCTCTACAACGCGCGCCGCAGCGTGCGCGATTCCGTCATCACACTACGCGATGGCATGACCCGCTCCTGGCTCGATCCGGTGCAGACCGATACGGAGGAGCTGCGCAAGGCCGCGGCCGGGTTGAGCGGGGCGACCGTCGAGGAGCGCCAGAAGGCGTTCGAGGCGAAGGCCTCCGAGATCCGCGGGCGGGCGCGCAACATCGCTGCGCGCTCCAACCAGCTCGGCCGCTCCACCGCCGCTGAGATGCGTGCGATCGCCGGCGCGGTAGCCATCGAGCCCAACGCGACGGGCTTCTCATGCTATGACCCGACGCTGGCGGAGCGCTTGCGCCAGGCCGCGGCCCAGGCCGAGCAGCCGGCAGAGCTCAAGCTGCGCGAAGCGGTCTTCAACGAGGGCCCGGCCGGCGTCGCCAACGCCGTCAAGAACCTGTGGCGCAACATCGGCACCTACTCCACCGGCCTCGTCAGCTACGTGTTCACCGCCGGCAACGCCCCGCTCAAGCGCACCAACACCGGCGAGCCCATCACGGGGCGCGACCTGATCGCGCTGCTTGCCACCATCGGCGTGGACCTCGGCCTCTTGGCGCTCGCCATCGTCAACCCGCCGAGGCAGGGGCCATCGCTGCGCTTTTCTGGCCCCATGAGCCGGCAGATCCAGGACTCGATCAGGGTTGCGCTCAACACCGCGGCGCTGCGCGCGGGCACCGACTACGAATGGGTGCGGAGGCATTTCGTCCACCACAACCGGGCGTCCTATCTGGTGATCCCGAACCTCTACAGTGCCGATGCCGCAAACAACGATGAAGCGGCCAAGGCCTTGGCCATGAACCAGCTCGCCGGCGTGTTGAGCGACCTCGACCTCGTTCGCTGGCCCGAACGTGCTCATCCCTTGTTGATGCGAAAGAGCGAGCTGGAGCGACTGAAGGCCGAGGAGGGCGCCACCAGCAACACCGACCTCAGCGAGATCCGCAAGAAGTGGCGCGAGGAGAAGGGCGTCAAACCCGAGCATGAAGGCCACAGCGAGAGGCCGATCCGCAACCACGGCCTGTTCTCCAAGGCCGAGCGGGCTCTCGAGATCGCCGGGTGGAGCGAGACCGCGCGCAAAGACATCGAGGTGTTCCGGGTTGTCGATGCCGAGGGCTTGACGCCGCTGCTGATGGTGCTCAACGAGCCAGGCGGAACGGCGCGACGCGACCCGCAGGCGGGCCTGACGTAGGGGGCGGTGTTGGCAAAAAGACGGCTCCCAATTCCCCGCCAATTGCGGGATAAGTCCGCGCTCGGTGCCGGCTCGTGTTTGGGACCGGCACGAAACGGTGATGCGAGGGCCAAT
>JAFMSC010000179.1 GCA_017353825.1 Hyphomicrobiaceae bacterium
CTCCGCCTGCGGTCGGGTATTTGCCGCATCCCGCCAGGCCAGACCCGGCGCGCAGCGCTTTTCTTGCCGCCCCTTTTCTTGCGGGCCCTAGTCGTGCTTGAAACTTGAAGCAACCTCCAGGGGAACCCAATGGCGGCGCGGGCATTTCAGGTCGAATGCTTAGTTCATGAATTCTTCTTAGTTCGATTATCGCGGGGGATCGCTAGGTTGCCGCCCCAGGGGTCAACCAACGAGGCGCTCAATGGCCGTCAGCCACCTCCCCGTCAGCGATCTCCGTCGCCGCGCCCTGGCGCTGGCGCTCGTGCTAGCCGGCTGGCACGTGGCTCACGCCGACACGACGCTGCTCAACGTCTCCTACGATCCGACGCGGGAGCTCTATCAGGAATTCAACGCCGCCTTCGCCAGGTACTGGAAGGACAAGACAGGCGAAACCGTCTCCGTCAAGCAGTCGCACGGCGGCTCCGGCAAGCAGGCCCGCGCCGTCATCGACGGCCTGGAGGCGGACGTGGTGACACTCGCGCTTGCCTACGACATTGACGCCCTCTGTCAGCGGGGCAACCTCATCCCGGCCGACTGGCAGAAGCGCCTGCCGAACAACTCCTCTCCGTATACCTCCACCATCGTGTTCCTGGTCCGCAAGGGCAATCCCAAGCGGATCAAGGACTGGAACGACCTCATCAGGCCCGGCGTCGAGGTGATCACGCCCAATCCCAAGACCTCGGGCGGGGCGCGTTGGAACTATCTGGCGGCCTGGGCCTATGCGCTGGCTCAGCCCGGTGGCAGCGAGGCTGCGGCCAGGGATTTCATCACCAAGCTCTACAGGAACGTGAAGGTGCTCGACTCGGGCGCGCGCGGCTCGACCACCACCTTTGTCGAGCGCGGCATCGGCGACGTGTTCATCTCGTGGGAGAACGAGGCATTCCTGGCCATCAAGGAGCTGGGACCGGAAAAATTCGAGATCGTCGTGCCCAGTCTCTCGATCCTGGCCGAGCCGCCCGTGAGCGTCGTTGACAAGGTGGTGGACCGACGCGGGACGCGGACCATCGCCACCGAGTACCTGAAGTTCTGGTACACCCCGGAAGGCCAGGAGATCGCCGCCAAGCACGACTACCGACCGCGTGACCAGGCCGCGTCCGCCAAGTACGCCAGACAGTTCGTGGACGTGAAGCTCATCACCATCGACGACGTGTTCGGAGGCTGGCAGAAGGCCCAGAAGACGCACTTTGAGGACGGCGGCGTGTTCGACCAGATCTACGTCAAGTGAAGCCACTCTCAACCGCCCCGATCCTGCGCACGTTGATGGACTGCGGACCTCGAAAGTGGAACCTGACCGGGACCCCTGACTGGGACCCCTGACTGGCCCAAGTGGGGCCGTCCCTGCTGTGCCAAGGCGATCTCACCTAAATTTGGGAGCCGACGATGCGGGTACTTGCCAGGATGTGGTCGGGTGCGGCCGGGGGCCTCCTGGGCGCCTGCTGCCTCCTGGTGATGTCCGGGGCGGGCTTGGCCCAGAGCACGCTGCTCAACGTCTCCTATGACGTGACGCGCGAACTTTACAAGGATATCAACCCCGCTTTCGTGGCCGACTGGAAGGCCAGGCACGGCGAGGCGGTCACCGTCAATCAGTCGCACGGCGGCTCGAGCAAGCAGGCGCTGGCCGTCGCTTCGGGGCTCGAGGCCGACGTGGTGACGATGAACCAACCGCCAGATATCGACATCCTCGTGGAGAAGGACGGGCTGGTGGCTACCGACTGGCGCGCCCGCTTCCCCCACGACGCTACGCCCTACACGACCATCACCGTGTTCATGGTGCGTCGCGGCAATCCCAAGGCCATCAAGGATTGGGACGACCTGGCCAAGCCTGGCTTTCAGGTGATCGTGCCAAACCCCAAGACGTCCGGTAATGGCCGTTACACCTACCTCGCCGCCTGGGGATACGCCCTCGGCAAGACCAGGAGCGAGACTGAGGCACGCGCGTTCGTCACCAGGCTGTTCGCCAACGTGCCTGTGCTCGAGGGCGGCGGCCGCGGCGCCACCACCACCTTCACGCAGCGCGACGTGGGCGATGCGCTCGTCACCTTCGAGAACGAGGCGATCGCCATTGCCGCCGAGCTTGGCGCCGGCAAATTCGATGTCGTCTACCCGTCGCTGAGCATCGAGGTGGCGCCGCCCGTGGCGATCGTCGATAGGGTCGTGGACCAGCGCGGCTCACGCAAGCTTGCCACCGCCTATCTGGCGTTCCTGTTCTCGCCGCAAGCCCAGGAGATCATCGCCAGCCATGCCTTCCGGCCGCGCGACGAGAACGTGCTTCAGAAGTTCGCAGGCCGGTTCCCGGCGATCAAGACGTTCAGCGTGGAGGCGACGCTCGGCAGCTGGGCCGAGGTTGAGGCCAAGCACTTCGCCGAGGGCGCCATCTACGATCAGATCGTGGTCAACCGCTGATGGCACAGGTGCGCGCGCACAGGGTGCTGCCCGGTTTCGGGCTGTCGATGGGTTACACCGTGGCCTACCTGTCGCTGGTCGTGCTCATCCCGCTCTCGGCGGTCTTTATCAGAAGCGCATCCCTGTCGCCCGATGCCTTGTGGGCGGCGGTGACCTCGCCGCGCGTGATGGCATCCTACCGGCTGAGCTTCGGGGCTTCCCTGCTGGCCGCGGCCATTAACACGGTTTTCGGCTTTCTGCTGGCGTGGTCGCTGGTGCGCTACCGCTTTCCGGCCAAGCGCATCGTGGATGCGCTGGTGGACTTGCCCTTCGCCCTGCCGACCGCCGTGGCCGGCATCGCGCTCACGGCGCTCTACGCGCGCAACGGCTGGCTCGGCCAATACCTGGAGAACCTCGGCAGCAAGCTCGCCGCAGCGCTCGTGTACCTCTATCCCGGCGGAGCGTGGCTCGGCCCATACTTGGAGCCCCTCAGCATCAAGGTCGCATTCACACCCTTGGGGGTGCTTGTGGCCCTCGTGTTCATCGGCCTGCCCTTCGTGGTGCGCACCGTGCAGCCGGTGCTGGACGACCTCGATACAGAACTGGAGGAGACGGCGGCCAGCCTCGGCGCGCGGCGCTGGCAGACCATGCGGCGCGTGGTGCTGCCGACCCTCATCCCCGCGCTCCTCACGGGCTTCGCGCTGGCGTTCGCGCGAGCCGTGGGCGAGTACGGATCAGTCATTTTCATCGCCGGCAACCTGCCGATGGTGTCGGAGATCACGCCGCTCATCATCATCACCAAGCTCGAGCAGTACGACTACGTGGGAGCGACCGCCGTGGCTGCCGTGATGCTGGTGGTGTCGTTCGTGCTGCTCTTCACCATCAATGGTCTCCAGAGTTGGACGGACCGGCGCGTGGCGAAGGTGGGCTGATGGCAGTCTACCAAACAGCGGCACCGGGTGTGGCGCGCAGCGGAGCCGCGCGCTTCGAGGCCAATGCGGCCACGCGCGATCCGACCTGGGTCAAAATCGCAATCCTGACCATCTCGCTCGGCTTCTTCGCCCTCTTCTTGCTGATGCCGCTGATTGCGGTTTTTGTAGAGGCCTTCCGCAGGGGTTGGGCGACGTATATCGCCGCGCTCACCGAACCCGACGCGGTCTCGGCCATCCGGCTCACCGTGCTGATCGCTGCCATTGCGGTGCCGCTCAACCTTGTGTTCGGCGTGGCGGCCGCCTGGGCCATCACCAAGTTCGATTTCCGCGGCAAACAGTTCCTGATCACGCTCATAGACCTGCCGTTCTCGGTCTCCCCCGTCATCTCCGGCCTCATCTACGTGCTGGTGTTCGGCGCCCAGGGCTGGTTCGGCCCGTTCCTGGTCGAGCACGGCATCAGGATCATCTTTGCGGTGCCGGGCATCGTGCTCGCCACCATCTTTGTCACCTTCCCCTTCGTCGCGCGCGAGCTGATCCCCCTGATGCAGGCCCAGGGGCGGGACGAGGAAGAGGCGGCCCTGGTGATGGGCGCCTCGGGATGGCAGATGTTCCGCAAGATCACCCTGCCCAACATCAAGTGGGCCCTGCTCTACGGCGTAATCCTGTGCAACGCCCGCGCCATGGGCGAGTTCGGCGCCGTTTCCGTCGTTTCCGGCCATATCAGGGGGCAGACCAACACCATGCCCCTGCACGTGGAGATCCTCTACAACGAGTACCAGTTCGCCGCGGCGTTCGCGGTCGCCTCGCTCTTGGCCATGCTGGCCCTGGTAACTCTGGTCGTGAAGACCTACGTGGAGTGGAGGTCCGCCAGGGCGTCAGGGGCTGAGCCCCCGGCATCGGTAGCCACAGGAGCTGAACCCTCGGGACAGGGCGCAACGCCATGAGCATCGAGGTCCACGGCATCCGCAAGACCTTCGGGCGCTTCGTCGCGCTCGACGCGATTTCACTCGAATTCCCGACGGGCGAGCTGATCGCACTGCTCGGTCCGTCTGGCTGCGGAAAGACCACGCTTCTTAGGATCATTGCGGGGCTCGAGTTCGCCGACGTGGGCCGCGTGCTGTTCGACGGCGAAGATGCCGCGCAACGGGACGTGCGCGAGCGCCAGGTGGGCTTCGTGTTCCAGCACTACGCCCTGTTCCGGCACATGTCGGTGTTCGAGAACGTGGCCTTCGGCCTGCGCGTGAAGCCCAGGAAGCAGCGGCCGCCCGAGTCCTTCATCAAGAGGCGGGTGTACGAGCTGCTCGACCTCGTCCAGCTCGGCTGGCTGGCGCACCGCTATCCTGCACAGTTGTCGGGCGGACAGCGCCAGCGCATCGCGCTTGCGCGAGCCCTGGCGGTGGAGCCGCGCGTGCTCCTGTTGGACGAGCCGTTCGGCTCGCTCGATGCCAAGGTGCGCAAGGAGCTGCGCCAGTGGCTGCGCCGCCTCCACGATGAGCTGCACATCACGTCGATCTTCGTCACCCACGACCAGGATGAGGCCATCGAGGTGGCCGACCGCGTCGTGCTGATGAACAAGGGCAGGGTGGAGCAGACCGGTCCCACGCAGGACGTCTACGAGCACCCAGCAACCGCGTTTGCCTACAGCTTCCTCGGCGCGGTCAACCGGTTCCCCGGCCGTGTCGACGGCGGCAGCCTGCGCGTGGGCGACGCCACCGTGCCGCTCGCCGAGTGCCCCGGGGTGGGTGGGGGCGAGGAGGTGATCGCGTTCGCGCGGCCACACGAGCTCGACATCGTGGTGAACGGTGACGCGGGTGAGGGCGTTCCCGCTTCGGTGCGGCGCATCTTCATCAGCGGGGCGGTCGCGCGCGTGGAGCTGACAGGCGATCCGCCGAGCGGCGAGGCCGCCGAGCCGCGGCGCTTCGAGGTGGAGATCACGCGCGAGCGGCTGGGCCAGCTCAATCTGCAGCCCGGTCAGGCGGTACGCTTGACCTCGTCGCGGCTCAGGGTGTTCCCGGTGGACCGCCAGAGCTGAGTCGCGGCAGCGCGGCGCTGGATGGCCTCGGCCTTTGCTTCCGTCTTGCCGGCGTGGGCCATCACCGCGGCCCTGACGACCTTCTCCGGCAGCGCCGGCGAACACAGCTCGATGAAGCGGTAGGCATAGGTGCGCAGGTAGCTGCCGCGGCGCACGGCAATCATGGTGGTATTAGGGTCGAACAGGTGGCTGCTGTCGATGAGCCTGAGCCCGGTGTCGCGCTTGGAGTTGAATGCCATCGCCGCAATGATGCCCACGCCAAGGCCCAGCTCGACGTAGGCCTTGAGCACATCGGCGTCCATGGCCGACATGACGATGTCGGGTGCCAGGCCGGCCTGGGCGAACGCCCGGTCGATGGTGCCGCGCCCCGTGAACCCTTCGTGATAGGTGATGATGGGCCACTCGGCGAGCGCCTCGAGCATCAGCGTCTCGGCCTTGTCCAGGGGATGGCCCTTGGGCACCACCACGCCGTGCTGCCAGCCGTAGAAGGGAAAGGCGATGAGCGAGTGCCCGCTGCGCAAGGTTTCGGTACAAATGCCGATGTCAGCCGCGCCGGCCGACAGCATGGAATCGATCTCCGCCGGGCTCGCCTGGTGCAGCGTCAGGTGCACCTTGGGATACGCCATGCGGAAGGCAGCCACCACGTGCGGCAGCACGTAGCGCGCCTGCGTGTGGGTGGTGGCGATCACCAGTTTGCCCTGCTCGCGGTTGGAAAACTGCTCGCCGAGGCGCTTGATGCTGGCGGTGTCGGCGAGCACGCGCTCGACGATCTCCACCATCTCCTTGCCGGGGTCGGTGAGGCCCAGCAGCCGCTTGCCGCGGCGCACGAACAGCTCGACCCCCAGTTCGTCCTCCAGGTCCTTGATGTGCTTGCTCACGCCCGACTGCGAGGTGAAAAGCGAGTTCGCGACCTCCGTCAGGTTGAAGTTGCGGCGTACGGTCTCGCGCACGATCCGGAGCTGCTGGAAGTTCATCGGCGTGATCCCTGTGTGTCGGCGCCAGGCGTCGAATGACCGCCAGGTTAGCGCAATATTTTCCGTAGTAAATGAGCGCCTAGAAAAGAAAATGCGATTTTAATGACTTCAGCGGCTATGAACGAAAAATCTTACCTGCAGCGGGGCTTGAGATATTGATGCCCCGCCTGGCGCATTTATGGTGCCTGATCTCGGTGTGTTATAGGAGCGTCACAGAAAGGCGCGCAAACTTCCAGGGCTCGACTTGGCATCGCGGGACACGCCCATGCCACCCCTGATGAGACCCGATGGCACAAGGCCAGCAATCGCGCCGCGGGCGCTGGCGGGCGTCGCGCTCCTCCTCGTGGGGGCGGCGGGCGGTACGGTCGCCGGCCAGGCCATGGTACGGCGGTCCGCCCATCAGGCCGGGGCCTGCATGGCGCTCAACATGGCAGCGGCGCTCGGTTATCTCGACGCCGATCAGCAGCGCAAAGTGCGGCACGCGCTCGCGACCGCCATCAACCCTGACGTCGACCTGTTCGTCGGCACCCGCCCCAGCCTGCAGGAGACCTGTAAGGCGGGGACCGGTGGGTGAAGCGGACAAGGCGCCGATGTCGGCGCATTCCACGCGTTGGTCTCTGACCTGGTGCGAGCGCTGATCGGTCACTCGTCAGCTTCCGGTACCGCTCCTTCACGCCGCCGCCGGCCGGAGTGGGATGAGGACGCGGATGGTACTGGGCCGGTCGGCCGTGCCCACCCACTGGGCGTCACCGCCGTGCTGGCGGGCGATCTGGCGGACCAGGGTGAGGCCCAGTCCGGCGCCCGAGCGCTGGTCGCTGCCGGGCATGCGGAAGAACGGCGTGAACACGCGTTCGCGGTCGCCCGGCGCCACGCCAGGGCCGCCGTCGCTGACGGTCACGCCCGCCTGGCCTGCCTCCGGCCCGACGCGGACCTCGATGGGCGGCGCGCCATGCCGCTCGGCGTTCTCGATCAGGTTGCGCATCATGCGCCGCAAGAGTGGTCGGTCGCCGTCAACGGTCACCGGCGCGCCGCGTACCGTGCAGTGGTCGTAGCGGACGGCCTCCTCGGCAGCGAGCGCCAAGAGGTCGATCTCCTCGCGCCGGTCGAGCGTCTTCACCGCGTCGAGACGGCTCGACAACAAGATCTCGTCGATGAGCGCGTCGAGCTCGGCGATGTCGCGTTCGAGGTCGGCCTTGCGCTTGGGGTCGGCCCCATCCTTCAGGAACTCGACGCCGAGGCGGATGCGGGAGAGCGGCGTCCTAAGCTCGTGCGAGGTGTTGGCCAGCAGCAGTTTGTGCGACCCCACCAGGTGCTCGATGCGTGCGGCGGCGCGGTTGAAGCTCGCCGCCAACGTGGCCACCTCGTCCCGGCCCTCCACCGTGACGCGCGCGCCGAGATCGCCGGCGCCGAGCTGCTCCACGCCCGACTCAAGCCGTTCCAGCCGGCTCGTCAGGCGCCGCACCAGCGGGTAGGCGCAGATCGCGACGGCGACGGCGATCGCGCCGAGGAAGCCGACCAGCCCGAGCAACGGATGCCACGGCCGGCCGCCCGGCGCCCGCACCACGATCCACCGCTCGTCGGGAAGCCGGATGGCCCAGGCC
>JAFMSC010000180.1 GCA_017353825.1 Hyphomicrobiaceae bacterium
CGGGGCGGCAGATGGCGCGAGCCGTGCGCCCGCCGGCCGGTGCGCGCCTTGAGGAAGCGCTTGACGATCGCGTCCTCCAGCGAATGGAACGTCACCACGGCAAGCCGCCCGCCGGGCAGCAGAACGCGCTCGGCCGCGGCGAGCCCCTCGGCCAACTCGCCCAGCTCGTCGTTCACGAAGATGCGCAGCGCTTGAAATGCGCGCGTGGCCGGATGCCGGCCGCCAACCTTACCGCGGCCCAGCACCTGCTCCACCACCTGAACCAACGCCGATGTCCGCGTGATCGGCTGCTCGCGCCGGCGCGCGACAATGGCGCGCGCGATGGCGCGCGAGCGGCGCTCCTCGCCCAGCTGGAACAGGATGTCGGCGATATCGGCTTCTGCCGCGGTGTTGACCACATCGGCCGCCGTGGGGCCGGCGCCTGACATGCGCATATCGAGCGGCCCGTCGACTTGGAACGAGAAGCCGCGTGCGGGATCGCCCAGCTGCATGGACGAAACGCCGATGTCGAGGACGACGCCGGCGGCGCGCGCGAAACCTGCCTCCCCGGCGAGGCGTTGCAACTCGCCGAATCGCCCCTCAGTGAGCGTCAGCCGCCCGCCGCTGGCTTCGACCAGGGTGCGCCCGGCCGCCACTGCAGACGGGTCGCGGTCGATCGCGAGCACGCGCACGCCGGGCGCGGCATCGAGCAATGCCGCGCTGTAGCCGCCCATCCCGAAGGTGGCGTCAATGAAGCCATCGCCCGCTTGTGGCGCGAGCGCCGCCAGCACCTCGGCAAGCAGCACGGGAACGTGGCGCGTCCCCTTGCGGTCCCCCTCGGCCGATGGGGTGCCGCGCGCCATCATTCCCGTGCTCCTCCTTCGCCGCCCGGTCCGAGCTCATGGCTCGACTCATGGCTCGACTCATGGCCCGACCCTGGTCCCCGCTGGGGCCCAACCACAGGTGCCAGTTGGCGGCGCCCGGCGCCGAACAGATTGCGGTGCTGTCGGACTTTCTCGCGTGCGGCGGCGCGGCGAGCCTCGAAACGTGCGGGCTCCCACATCTGGAACTTCTGCCCGAGCCCAACGAAAGCGACGTGGGTCGAAAGGCCGGCGTGGGCGCGAAGCGCTTCAGGAAGCACGATGCGCCCATCCTGATCGATGGCGAGCGTGTGGACGTCGCCGTAAAGCGCGACAGACAGCTCATCCCGCTCGTCCGAATAATCCGGCAGGCCATCGAGAAGCCTGTCGATGTTGCCCGCGAGCGTTTGGCCGCCAGCATCAAGTGCTGGAGCGTCAAGCGAGGGGTAGCAGTAGACGGCGCCTCCGGCATAGCCGTCGCGCTCCAGGATGGCGCGAAAGGAGGCCGGCACCGACACCCGCCCCTTGGCGTCGATCTTGTTGATGAATGTGGAAACAAAGCGGTCCATCCCCGTTGCTCGAGCCTCGCCCCGACGCCGAACCTACGCTTTGCTTCCTCGTCCCCAAACGCGCCGATGCCGTCCGCTGCCCCCACGAGCGGACTCGACGGCCGGCTGGATTACGCTGGGTCTCGATGGGATCGCATGGGTCTGTATGGGAGTCAATGGGCCAGACCCGAGGAGTGATCGGACAGCTGTGGAGACCGGTAACGAGCGGGCGGCTGCGGCCCAACGGCCACGCCTTGGCTCCGATTGATTCGCGGTCTGACGGCTTGCGGGTACAGCCGCGACGGTTCCCAAGCCGCGCGTCCCAAGGCGGCCTGCCGAGTGCGTTGCGGCAAGCGAGCAGCCTCGCAGCGGCGGGCCGCCCGGCTGCAGGTGTCAGCCGCAGGTGTCAGGGGAGGTTTGGGTGTGTTGAGGGTTGTTTTCGCAAGCGGGCTGGTTGCGCTTGTTCAGTCTTGCACGGGGCGCGTGCGTGCAAGCCGAGGACATCAAGCCCAGGAGATTCAGAAGATCAAGATCGCCCACGTGGTCGAGACCGGACAAGCAATCCAAGCCCGACATGGGTCGCACCCTCCGTGCTGGCCGAGGCTGGGCGACGACGACGGGTTCGACGCTGGCCGTGGGCCCCATGATCTCCGGGGGATGCTGGCGATGCTTGCCCATGGCGAGAGAGGTCCTGCCGGTCGAGCCGCCGGTGGCCTCGTCCATCACAGGCTCCAACTGGAACCCCTACATCTTCCGTCGGGGCCGCAATTCCTTTTGGGATGCGCAGGATAGGAGTGTCCAACGCCGTGGCCTCGACAAGCCCGGCGTGATGATCGCCACCGGCGGGGTCAAGCGCCGAGTGCCTGACCTTATTCGATCCGCCCGCCCAGCTCGTCCTCCACGTGGATGCGCACGATTTCCTCGAAACTGCCATCGGGCCTGAAGCCGAGCGCCAGGGCGCGGCGGGCGTCGAAGGCGCGCGGCCAGCCGGCCACGATCTTTTCCACGAACGGGTCGGGCTCGCGCCGGATGCGGGCGGCGACCTTGTCGCCCGCCACCTTCCTGAGCGCGCCGATCTGCTCGGCCACCGTCACGGCGAGGCCTGGCATGGTCAGCGCCCGGCGCGGACCCACGGCAGCGGTGTCGAGCGTGGCCGCGTGGCGCATGAACTCCACCGCGGCGCGCGGCGAGGCGTGCCAGTGCATCACACTGTCGGCCACCGGCAGCACCGCCTCCTTGCCTGCCAGGGGCTCGCGGATGATGTTGGAGAAGAACCCCGACGCGGCCTTGTTGGGCGCGCCCGGGCGCACGCAGATGGTGGGCAGACGCAGGCTGACCCCGTCGAGGAAGCCCTTGCGCGTGTAGTCGGATACCAAGAGTTCGCAGATCGCCTTCTGCGTGCCGTACGAGGTGAGCGGGGTGGAGAAGAACTCGTCGCCGATGGCCTCCGGAAACGGCGCGCCGAACACGGCGATGGAACTGGCGAACACGAGGCGCGGCACGTAGCCAGCTTGGCGCACCGCCTCGAGCAGGGCGCGCGTGCCATCGAGGTTGATGCGGTAGCCCTTGTCGAAGTCCTGTTCCGCCTCGCCGGAGACGATGGCCGCCAGGTGGAAGATGATGTGGGGCCGGTCCGCGACCAGCCTGGCGGCCTCGCCCGGTGCCGGCAGGTCGCCGGTGCGCAGACGCACTGGCACCCTCGCCCCAGCCAGCACCGCCCCTTCCACCACGTCGTAGAGCGTCAGGCCCGTGATCGCCTGCTCGCCCAGCCTGCCGTCGCGCGCCAGCCGCTCCGCCAGCTTGCGGCCGATCATGCCAGCCCCGCCGATGATGAGGATGTTCATGGGCGTCTCCCGTTCTTATGATCTCCGCGGCTTGCCTGCACCGGCGAGGCCGCTGTCCCCGGCTTCCAGCCATCCACGAATGCCAGAGTGTGCGGTTCGATGGATCCCGGCGACAAGCGCGGGGATGCCGGGCTCGCGTCTCCGAGTGTCACCCCGCACGCATCGACCCACATCAACCCGGCAATCGTGCCCTTGCGGGGGCGATACTCGCAGCCCACCCAGCCGGCAAAGCCGGTGGCGTCGATGCGGCGGAACAGATAGGGGAAGTTGAGCTCGCCGTCATCCGGCTCGCCGCGGTCGGGCGGGCTCGCGATCTGGTAGTGGCCGGCGAGCGGCGCGAACTCTGCGATGGCCGTGGCCACGTCGCCTTCCTCGATCTGGCGGTGGTAGAGGTCGAACTGCAGCCACAAATTTGGTGCGCCCACCTCGTGGATGATGGCGCGCGCCTCGTGCGTCTTGGTGAGGAAATAGCCGGGGATGTCGCGCCGGTTGATTGGCTCGATCTGCACTTCGATGCCTTCGGTGGCCGCCGCCTGCGCTGCGCGCCGCAAATTGGCGACGTAGGTGGCGCGCTGCGCCCCATGATGCAACAGCCCGGCCAATACGTGGATGCGCCGCCCCCCGGTCGCCTCGGCATAGCGCCGCGCCTTTTCGAACGCGGCCCAGAAGTCCTGCTCCCGCCCCGTCAGCGCTGCCAGCCCGCGCTCGCCCGCCGCCTCGTTGCCCGCTGGCATGTTGAACAGCGCCAGGGTCAGTCCGTTGGCTTTGAGCCGCGCCGCCACCTCCTCCGCCGAGGCCGCGTAGAGGTTGGTAAACTCCACCGCGGTAAAGCCCGCCTTGGCTGCCGCATCGAAGCGCTCGAGCAGCGGCAGCTCGGTGAACAGGAAGTTCAGGTTGGCGGCAAAGCGTGGCATCGCATCTCCTCGGGGCCGGCCTGCACGATGACAGAATCACATTGCGCCGCCTCGCCAAAGTGATTTCGCGCTGTCGCCCGACGCGGTCTTTACCGCCAGCCTAGGCTTCGCGCCCTGGCCGGAGCACTCGCCGCGAAAAGAGGCAGGAGTCGCGGAGCGCCCCGACCGAGGGGGGTGCATCTTAGGCAACGCGATGAGACCTTGCGCGAGCCGGCCAGACGATGGTCTGGGGCGATGGCGCTGCATTGGGCAAGCGCGGCCAACTTGTCCTCAGCGGTGTCGCAGGTATGGGATTGCGGCTCGGTTCTGTGGCCTCGGCAAGATAGGACGGAGGCTGCGGAAGCGGGAAGGTAAACGCCGTTCCGCGGCCGCGAAGGGGGTTGGCCTAGCCCTTCTCCTTCAGGTCCTGCTTGATCCAGCGCAGGTACGCGTCCAGGTCGCGCCCTTCCGCCTCCTCACGTTCGGCGTCGCTGGCGGTAGCCGGCAGGCCGATCGCATGGGGCTCCTCGGCCCACGCCAGCACGTCCCTATCGTCGAGCTTCGCGGTGTTCACATAATGGGCAAGGTCCGAAAGGCCCTTACCTTCATCGCAAAGCTTCATGACCGCCAGCTGAACGCGCGATCCCTCGGCGCCACCATTCTTGAGCGTGCCCAGGATGTCGGCTGGGTCGCTTCCCGGAAACACGGCGCGGACCTTGCGCAGCACTGTCCTCCTGGTCCAGTGCAGGCGCTTGTGCGCCACGTGTACTTCCCTCAATTCCCCTCTCAGCCTCATCGCAGGGTCGGTCTCCAGCCTGTGCCTGACCGCAGCCCGGCGCCCGGTGGCATGGTTTCAATGATTCGTTCGAGCTCAGGCGCGAGCCGCTTGGTCATGGGCTGGCCCTCTGCTGGTTGTGCCATAGGTGTCGTTGAGCCGATGCCGCGTGAAGCGAGCACACGAGCACAGCTGCCGGGCGAAGCGTTGTGAGGCGCACCATCCTGTGGGCTCCCGCGCAGTGGCAGGCTGCAGGTGCTTCATCATGTGCGTAACGGACCGGTCGGTCGGCCCGTCGATCCGCTCCACGGCATAGCCGTGGCGCCCGTACCAAGCGAGCAGTGTGCCGGTGTAGAGGCGCACGACGGATTATCGCGCTGGCGAGCGCGCTCCTCGGTGGCCGCGAGCAGGGCACGGCCCAGGCCGGTGCCTTGCGCGGTCGGACTGACGCAACGCTGCACGGGGAGAGATCGCCCCCGCACGGCTCCAGGCTCAGCACGCCGCGCAGGCTCGCGGCCTCCTCGGCTCGCCACACCTCCATGGCCTGAGCACGGCATCGTCGTCCGCCGTCAGCGGGATCGGCTCGACGCCCGAGTCGCGCCCGATTCGCGGCATGGGCGGCGCGCTGCAGCCCAAGCAAGGGTCGAGAACGTCGATCGCCCGTCTGAGCTCGAGGGCACCCGCGCAAAAGCATTGCCGATCCTGCCCCTGACGCTCGCCTAGTCCGATGCTGGTACGGCGCGAATGCGGGCACCCCAGAGCCGGCCCCGCCAGCCGCGGCCGATGCACACGGCCCACATGATCAAGAGGGCGAGCCCGACCGCGTAATCCAACAGCTTGTCGCCTGCCGAGCAGCGGGCGAAGCGAACGCACAGCGGAGAATAGAGCCCGAATCTCATCAGACCCAACATCACGAAAAGCAACAGGACCACGGACCCGAGCATATAAAGAGCGATCACCGCGATGCGGCGCGCGCGGGACGGCATGCCGGGGTCGCAAAGCTCGACCCGCTCGCGGCTGTAGTGGCTGGGCAGGGCCTTGGCGGGATCGCGCACCTGCACGGTGGAGCGAGTGAGAAGGTCGTGCACTGCCTGATGGCGCCGCGCCGCGGCCATCGAGATGAACGAGTACCAGCCCAGCACCGCCTTGATGAGCACCCGCGCCATCGCCTTCGGGAAGCTGACGTTGCCGTGGGTGCGGTCATCGACCACGCGCAGGTTGCTGAGATAGTGTCCGACGGTGCCGCCTGCCAGCCAAACCATCAACGGTTCGTACAGGAAGAAGCCGGCCATGAAGCCGAAGCCGATGACGCGCGACAGATCATTGTTGTCGAACGCAATCGCCGTCTGCAGGGCGACAACCATGGCTACCAGGAACAGCATGAAGTCGATCAGCACGCCGCGCAGGCGCCGCGAGAACCTGCCGTACAGCACACCGGTGGATAAGCCTTCTGTGCCGACAGCCATGGAGACCCCCTGGAGGATGAGCCCAAGTTCGAGCGTTTTCTTACAACGTAAACCCTCCGTCTGCGATAATTGCCTGCCCCGTCGTAAAGGCGGATTCGTCCGAGGCCAGATATACGGCCACGGCGGCCATCTCCTCGGGTGTGCCGAGACGGCCCATGGGCTGGCGGGCGATGAACATGGCGCGCGCCTTGTCGGCGCCGCCGACCTGCCTGCCCAGCGCCTCGATGCGGGCATCGAGCGAGGGCGACTGGATGGTGCCCGGACATATGCAGTTGCAGCGGATGCCCTTGGTGATGAAATCCATGGCCACGGCCTTGGTGAGGCCGATCACCGCCGCCTTGGTAGCCCCGTAGACGTAGCGGTTGGGCGCGGCGCGCACGGAGCTCGCGGTGGAGGCGATGTTGATGATGGAGCCGCCGCCGTTGGCCAGCATCGCCGGCAGGAACGCCTTGATGGTGCGGTGCATGGACTTGACGTTGAGGTCGAAGGAGAAGTCCCAGTCCTGCTCGGAGCAGTCGAGCACGGTCCCGTGGTGCACGAAGCCCGCCGCGTTGTAGAGGATGTCGACGCCCCCAAGCCGCTGCGCCTCAGCCTCGATCGCCCTGGTGTCGAGCGCGTCAAGCTTGACGCACTCCGCGACCCCGGCGGCCTTGAGGTCGGCGAAGGCCCCATCGCTTACGTCGCTCGCCACCACTCGCGCTCCCTCGCGCGCAAATGCGACGGCCGCCGCGCGGCCGATGCCGGCGCCCGAGGCGGTGCAGAACGCGAGCTTGCGGCTGAGGCGGTCGCCCATGTGCGTCTTCTCTTCTTGCGCTGGTTTGCGCCACATCGTGGGCCGGGCGCGCCCGGAGGGTCAAGCCTCGAGGCGGCGAAGCTGACGCGAACCCACATTGCCGGACAGGGCACGGCAACGCTAGGCTATCTGATCCGACCCCGCCAACGGGCCGCTTCATGAAAATGCGCGCCGCCATCATCCGCGAGATGGGCAAGCCCAGGCCCTATGCCGTCTCCAGGCCGTTCGCCATCGAGGAGGTGGAGCTGGAGCCGCCAGGTGAGAGCGAGGTGCTCGTGCGCATTCGCGCGGCGGGCCTGTGCCATTCCGACCTCAACACGGTAACCGGCGACCGCGCCCGGCCGATGCCCATGGTCCTCGGCCACGAGGCGGCCGGGGAGGTGGTTGAGCTTGGTCCCGGCGTCAAGGGCCTGGCAGTCGGCGATCGCGTCATCCTGGTGTTCGTGCCGAGCTGCGGTGCCTGCGGGCCGTGCCTGGAGGGCCGTCCCGGCCTGTGCGAGCCGGCGGTGCCGGCCAACGCCGCCGGCACGCTGATTTCGGGGGCCATGCGCCTCAGGCTGGCCGGTCGGCCGGTGCATCATCATCTTGGCGTCTCGGCGTTCGCCGAATACGCCGTGGTGACGCGCAGCTCGTTGGTCAAGGTCGACGGCGACCTGCCGTTCGAGGAAGCGGCGCTGTTCGGCTGTGCGGTCGTCACCGGCGCGGGCGCCGTGTTCAACACCGCCCGGCTGCCGGCGGGAGCCAGTGTCGCGGTCGTGGGTCTTGGCG